>CAZBIK010000198.1:0-6990 GCA_964491955.1 uncultured Ferruginibacter sp. | reverse complement strand
AACAGTTCCGCATCAACCTTGGGCATTTCTTTTTGCTGATCGGCCAGGTAATAATTTTCGCTCTTCTGCAACTTAACCCGGTTACCGGGCTCACTCAGAAATTTGATCAATGCACTGTTCTTGGGCAGACCTCTGTGTGCACGCATCAATGCCAGGCCGCCGTCCTTGGGATCATCGTTGCCTTCAGCTATTTTCTTTTTGGCTTCTATTAAAAACTGGTTCACCACTTTCTTCTGTGCTTCCACCAGTTTTTCGATCCTTGGTTTAAGGTCAAAGAACTGCTGGGTGTTGTCACTGTGCCCAACCGGTCCACTGATGATCAGCGGTGTACGGGCATCATCGATCAACACGCTATCCACCTCATCCACCATGGCAAAATGATGTTTGCGCTGCACCATCTCGTGGGGCGTATGCACCATATTATCCCGCAGGTAATCAAAACCAAATTCGTTATTGGTACCATAGGTGATGTCGGCATTGTAAGCATGGCGCCGGGCATCACTGTTGGGTTCGTGTTTGTCGATACAATCCACACGCAGACCTAAAAATTCAAATATCGGCCCGTTCCACTCACCATCCCTCCGGGCCAGGTAATCGTTCACGGTTACAATATGCACCCCTTCGCCGGATAATGCATTTAAATATGCCGGCAATGTACTCACCAGCGTTTTACCTTCACCGGTTGCCATTTCGGCGATCTTGCCCGAATGCAGAACCATACCGCCGATCAGCTGCACATCATAGTGTACCATGTTCCAGGTTACGGTTCCGCCACCAGCCGTCCAGGTGTTTTTATAAATGGCTTTACCGCCTTCAATAATGATGTTGTCTTTTTTGGCAGCCAATGTCCTGTCCAGTTCGGTTGCCGTACTTTCCAAAGTGGTATTTTCCATAAAGCGGCGGCTGGTTTCCTTTACCGCTGCAAAGGCTTCGGGTAACAGTTCCTGCAGCACCACTTCCAGTTGTTTGTCCTTTTCTTTTTTCAGTTCATCGATCTCTTTATAAAAAACATCCTTTCCGTTGATGTCATCAATGGGCAGGTCCTCAGCTGCTTTTTGCTTATTGGCTATTTCGCTGTTGATATTGCTGAGGTGTGCTGCAATGCGCTGCTTGAATTCTGCTGTTTTGTTGCGCAGTTCATCATTGCTCAGGGATTTGTATTCGTTGAAAAAGCGGTTGATCTGGTCAACCACGGGTCTTATTTTTTTTACGTCTTTTTCGCTTTTATTACCGCCGAAAAGTTTAGAAATGGTGCCGATCATAAAATTCAGTATTGTTGGGTATGCTGTTTAATTAATGTTGATAAAGGTTATCCAATAGTCAAATATGGTGCTTAAATGAAAATAAAGCCAAAATGACAGTATGTCCCGCTTAATCAGGGGGCGACAAAGGTAGTAAATAGTTATAAGTTGATGGCAGGGAGTTTGGAAGGTTTAAAGTTTAAGGTTTAAGGTTTAATGGTTTAATAGTTTTTAAAAACCGGGGATAAAACAATGTGCCGGAAAAATTGTTACGTATTTTGTAAAAAATACGAAATATGTTAAAACCAATGTTTTTGATCAGCCTGGTATTTGTTTCTTTAACGGCGTATCCACAACAGGTTGACCTGCTGAAATTTGAAAAAGAACGGGTCGGCTACAGTAAAAATGCGATGGTGGTTTTAGCCGGATGGTCGGCTGCCAATATCATTGCAAGTGGCATTGCCACCAACACCAGCAATACGGAGATGCGCTATTTTCACCAGATGAAGGTGATGTGGGGTGGTATTAACCTCGCCATTGCCGGCCTCGGTTACTGGGGTGCGGGCAGGGAAAAAATTGATAACCCCACTGTAGCTTCAGTACTAAAACACCAAAATAAAAGTGAAAAGACCTTCCTGATCAATACCGGCCTTGATTTGCTATATATCGGCGGCGGTTTAGCCATGAATAAACTCAGCGATAACCAGAAGAATCCTGCCAAATTCAAAGGCTACGGTAATTCCATTATGCTGCAGGGAGGATTTTTATTGGTATTTGATGCCATTAATTATGCCATTCACCGAAAACATGGTAAAAAACTGAATGGCATGGTTGACAAGATCAGTTTGAATGCCGGACCTGGTTCGGTGTCGCTGGTTTATGGTTTTTAAACTACAGTTCTTCGCCAAAATGTTAAGAATTCCCCAAAACAACTACCATTCATCAAAATAAATTCATACTTATAAAATTCAAAGTCTATTTTTACACGAAATTATTCGTATATCAACTCAATTTTATGAGAAAAGTTTTACTCACATGTATTGTGATCTTTTCGGGATTAGCTTCAACAGCACAGGTAAAAGGTACCCTGATTGATTCGGCATCTCTGAAACCCATTGAAAATGCAGTGATCGGCCTGGTGGTAAAATCAAACCCCGGGGATACCAGCTATGTGTTCACCAATGATAAAGGCCAGTTCAGGTTTGAAACAGTACCGGCTTCCAATTTTTCAATCATCATCCGCCACCTGGGTTATTGGCCCAAAGCCAAATTTGTTCCGGTAAACAAAGTGGAAAAAACAATTGACCTGGGCAGTTTTGTAATGGCACAGGATGCCAAACTGTTGAGCGAAGTGGTGGTGGAAGCCCCGGCCATTGTGGTTAAGGAAGATACCATTGAATATAATGCCTCCTCTTTTCAAACCAAAGAAGGAGCTGTTGTAGAAGACCTCTTAAAAAAATTACCCGGCGTACAGGTTGATAAGGATGGCAATGTTACCGCGCAGGGAAAAGCGGTGAGTAGGGTAAAAGTGAACGGCAAGGATTTTTTTGGAGGTGATGTGAAAACCGCTACCAAGGAATTACCCGCCAATATTGTTGATAAGATACAGATCATTGATGATTACGGCGACCAGGCGACTGTTTCAGGCATTAAGGATGGCGACCCGGACAAGATCATGAACATCCAGATCAAAAAAGACAAGAACAAAGGATTTTTTGGAAGGGCTACTGCTGGATACGGTACGCAGGACCGTTACCAGGCATCCTTTAACGGCAATTATTTTAACAACGACCGGCAGATATCCGTACTGGCCAACAGCAACAATACCAACACTTCCCTTTTTAATTTTGGCGGCGGTGGTAACCGTGGCGCCACCAGCATGATGCGCAGTGGCATGAGTGCGATGAGCGATATGGGCGGCATGGGGGGCATGAACAGCATGATGCAGGGCGGCAATTCATCTGCATTCGGCGGGGCCAACAACAATGGTATATCTACAACCAATTCATTTGGATTTAATTACCGCGATCAATGGAGTAAAAGGATAAGCGTGTACGGTAGTTACTCCTATAATCACAGGAATACCAGCCAGCTTCAAAATTCATCATCACAAAACTTTTTTGAGAACAGCAGCTTTATCAATAACCAGGATGTGAATAACCTCACCAAAGGAAATTCGCACCGCTTTACCTTTAATTTTGAATACCAGGTCGATTCTTTCAATTACCTGAAGATCAGTCCCAGCATAAATTACAGCGGCAGCGATGCAAATAACAATACCATTTTTGATTACCTGCAACCCGATGGCACCAAAACCAGCGACGGAAGCAACAGGAACCTCAACAACTCGCAGGCTCCCAACCTGGCTGCAACCATTTTATACAATCACAAATTCCGCAAACGCGGCCGTAATTTTTCAAGCAGCATCACGCTGGGCACTTCGCAAAACAATTCCGAACAGGATGTGACCAACTTAAGCTACCAGTATGTTCCGCCATTTATTGGCCCAAACAATAATTTCCAGTTCATCGACCAGGAGAACAACAACTATAATTACGGTGTGCGTTTTACCTATAGTGAACCATTGAATAAAACCCAAAGCCTCGATTTCAGTTATTCGCACAATTTAAATTACAGCCGCAACGACCGTCAGACTTTCAATGTGGATTCGCTCACGCAGGTAAAAACGCTGAATTCTATTTTAAGCAATGATTACGAGAATAATTTTTACAACAACCGGGTGGGTGTATCACTGCGTACAACCAATAAGAAATACAATTACACGGTAGGATTAAGTTTACAGCCGGTGAACCTGCAGGGCAATTCCATTACCAGGGACAGCGCTTATAAAACCATCAGGCGTGCCAGTGTTTTCCCGATAGCACGGTTTGTATATAATTTCTCCCGGACCAAAACATTCAATTTCAGCTACAACGGAAATGCCACCCAGCCCAGTTTCAGCCAGTTGCAGCCCGTACAGGATGTCAGCAACCAGCAAAGCATTACAGTGGGCAACCCCAACCTGAAACCTTCCATGAACCACAACATGAATTTCAGTTACAACAACTTTAATTTTGTGAGCGGCAAGGTATTGTTCACCAATTTAACGGTGAGTACCATCAGGAACCAGATCGTAAACAACACGATCGACAAAGGTGCAGGCCGCCAGTTAAGGATACCCGAAAATGTGAATGGCTATTACAACCTCCTTGGTTTTTATGTGTTTTCAAAACCATACAAGAACAGGAAATATGTGCTGTCGCTGAGGGGTACCGCCAATTTCAACCACAATGTGAACCTGATCGACAGCATCCGCAATATCGGCCAGAACTGGATCATCAGCCAGGGCTTTAATTTTGAGTATAACTATAAAGACATCCTGGAGTTTGGAACCGGTATCAATTACAGTTTGAATGATGTAAAATACAAGAACCCGACCGGCAAAACCTCCACTTTACAAAATTCATCCAGCAATGCCTGGACCATCAGCAGCAATATCAATGTGAACATTACCAAAACCCTGGTCTTAAAATATGATTTTGATTATACCATCAACAGCGGTTTGGCCAGCAGCGTAAGCCAGAACCAGGTGATCATGAATGCTTCGCTGGAAAAACAATTGTTCAAAAAGAAGAATGGGATCATCCGGATCGAGGCTTTTGACCTTTTTAAGCAAAACAGCAATATCAACCGTACGGTTACGGCCAATTCGATCATCGACAGCAGGACAAACAGGTTGACCCGCTATTTTATAGCCACTTTCACCTACCGTTTACAAAGGTTTGCAGGGCAAAGTACTACGGCTCCGGGTATGAATATGAGAAATATGGGAGTTCCGAGGGGTAGTTTTTAGGTATAAAACCTGAATAAATATAAATAATCAAGGGCTTTTCGAAGCCCTTTTTTATTACCTTTGCCACCCTAAAAGCTGCCCGGGTTGAAACCGGGACAGAAACTGTTAATTTAACCAGGATATTACTATGAGTGGTGCTTTAAAAGAAGTCAGGAACCGCATTAAGAGTGTGCAGAGTACACAGCAGATCACAAAAGCCATGAAAATGGTAAGTGCCGCAAAACTCCGCCGTGCACAGGATGCCATAACACAAATGCGCCCTTATGCGCACAAACTGCAGGAAATGCTCAGCAATATCGTGAGCAACAGCGATGGTGATGTTAGTATGGCCCTGGCTGCCGAACGCCCGGTGGAAAATGTGATGATCATCGTGGTTACCAGCGACCGTGGTTTATGCGGAGGATACAACAGTAACCTCATTAAACTGGCAAAGCAGGTGATCGCAGAAAAATATCCCCGCCAGGCGGCCAATGGAAAGGTTCAGATACTGCCCATTGGTAAAAAAGGATATGAGAATTTTACAAAACTGGGATATAAAGTCGTTAACCAATACTGGGATATATTCACCGGCCTGAGTTTTGAAAAAGTACAGGCTGCTGCCAAATATGCCATGGACGCATTTGCCAATAAGGAAATTGATGCGGTAGAACTGGTATTCAGCGAATTTAAAAATGCAGCTACCCAGCGATTTGTGGCGGAACCATTTTTACCCGTACAAAAAGTTGCAAAAACAGAAGGACAGAAAAATGCCGACTTCATATTTGAACCGGGCAAGGATGTGTTGATCGCAGAGCTGATGCCGAAGATCCTGAACACCCAGCTGTTCAAAGCCACATTGGATGCCAATGCCAGCGAACATGGTGCCCGGATGACGGCCATGGACAAGGCCAGCGACAATGCCAATGAATTATTAAAATCATTAAAGATCAGCTATAACCGTGCAAGGCAGGCTGCCATTACAACCGAGTTAACCGAGATCGTAAGTGGTGCGGCGGCGTTGCAGGGATAAAAACCCCCTAACCCCCTAAAGGGGGAAATGGGCATTCATAATACAAAACGTAATAAGCCCCTTTAGGGGTTTGGGGTATGGAACTTTCAGAAATCATTCCGCATATAGAGGCTTTAATTTTTGCCAGCGATAAACCGTTGAACAATGAAGATATCCTGGAACTGGTGAACAGCGCCCTGGCTTTTATTGAAGACCGTGCCACCGCAGAACAGGTGGATGCTGCCATTGAAGGCATCACTGAAAAATACAGCTCGGAGTTCAATGCATTTGAACTGAGGCAGATCGGGGGCGGCTGGCAGTTCCTGACCAAAAAGGAATACCATAAAACTGTGGCCCAGTTAAATGGCGATAAATTTTTAAAGCGCCTTTCTACTGCAGCACTTGAAACCCTTGCCATCATTGCCTATAAGCAACCCATTACCAAAAGCGAGATAGAATCGATCCGCGGGGTGAACTGCGATTATGCGGTGCAGAAACTGCTGGAAAAGGACCTCGTGATCATATCCGGGAGAAATGAGGATGCCGTTGGTAAGCCGCTGATCTATGCCACTTCAAAATCATTTATGGATTATTTCGGCATCAACAGCGCCGAAGACCTTCCCAAAATCTCAGAAGTATTGATGGAAGAACTGATACAGGCCACCAATGTAAAAGAAGCTGAAGAGAACAGGGAAGCAGTAAATGAAGCTGAAAATGAAAATATTGAAGATAATATAGATGCATTGTTTGTAAATGAAGAAACGGCAGAAAAAGAAGGTATGAACGGTGATGAAGAAATAACAGATACTGAGGGTACGCTACTGGATGTGACAAAACCGGGTGAGATCATAGTAGAAGTAACCGGAGACCATACACCGGACGATGAAAATACGTGCCGATAACTTTTT
>CAZBIK010000197.1:0-7011 GCA_964491955.1 uncultured Ferruginibacter sp. | reverse complement strand
CTGCTGCTGTTTCCCTGGTGATGGCCTGTTCTACGGCATCTTTGATGTGAAGCTGGATGGGATCTCCGTTAAATTTTCTCCATAACATAAAAATGGGTTTTTTAAAGTTACGGATAAATTAATATACAACTCATCAATTTACAATTAATTAATGGTTATAAAAAGGGGGAGCAGCCCCTAACGCTACTCCCCAGACTTACACATGAATCTACCTTACTGTTTTATAATTCGTTCTGTTTGGTTTTGATCATTGTTGAAAAGCCGGATGACATACATGCCTTTTGCCCGGCCTGAAATATTGATACGGTTGATTCCTTTTAACCCGGTACCCGATGATACCATACTGCCGTTCATATCCAGTAACTGGTACCGGTAGCTGCCCGATGCATTGATATTGATCTCATTTTGTACCAATGTGTTTACATTGAATAGTTTTTCCGCAATGCCGGTTCCCTTTAATGCGATCGTATTGGAATACACGGTTTGGTTTATTTCTGAAGTGACTTTTAAACGGTAAAAAACCGTGTTGTTTGTAAAAGGCTGGTAAGCATATTTTGTTGCCAACGGGGTTACTGTTGTTAAGGCGCTGAAATTCCGTCCATCTACCGATGTTTCCACTTCAATCGGCCTTATCGGTTCATCTGCAATGATCCGCCAGTTCAGGCTGTGCCTGTTCTTATCAATCACTGTACCGCCAAGGCTTACATCATGGATCGGCAGTGATCCCAGGTTTCCGCTGATGGTATAAGCGCCCAGGCTGCCATATGCCCCGATATTGCTGTTGCCGGTTCCATATACCTTCAGG
The DNA here is from genome assembly GCA_964491955.1 of uncultured Ferruginibacter sp. Classification (GTDB taxonomy): domain Bacteria; phylum Bacteroidota; class Bacteroidia; order Chitinophagales; family Chitinophagaceae; genus Ferruginibacter. The sequence goes on along the minus strand of CAZBIK010000197.1, from coordinate 6,206 downwards.
TAATAGGTACCCGCATTTAATATGGTATCGATGCCCACACTTAAAGAACCCAGCGGGTTATAGTCCCGTATCAATGTGGTTGGCGAACTGTATAATTCGATCCGTATATCCAGGTTGGCGCCGATCCAGTTACCCTGTACATTGAACGGAATGGCTGATAAAATAAAATTTGAATTGGCCGGTAAAGTAAATGTAAAGGCATCCTTATCGGTATTGGTGGCTATTATACCATTAACGTTAAAATTATTTCCGGCCAGTGTATGCGTTGAAGTATTGAGTGCTTCGGCATAGTCATCAGTGCGGTAACCAAACCCGTTTTGTGAAGTGATGATGGACAGGTTATCCTGTACACTGTTGCATCCATACGGCGTCGGGCCGTTGTTCCAGTTACTCATGTTCCGGTTATAGCTGTTTCCCATGATGGGGGCCCACCCGGTCTCACCGCTGCCAATACCTGAATTATAGGGTTCTATCGGAGAGTAGCAGTTGGTTTCCCCATATTTCGACTGGTGTGCTAAACCAACCGTATGGCCACTTTCATGAGAAATGCATTCCCCAACCATTTTCGGGCTGTATGGACCTAACCGGTCGCTGAAAACAAAAGCAGGTGTATCATCTCCCCAGTTAAATGAACCAATAAAAGCAACACCGCCAACACCCGGAGACCAGCTGCTGGTTGTAGTAATGATGATCCGCATACGCCTGTTCAATGGCGCAGCCAGAAAAACCGTTGAGTCGGTGGTTATATTGATATTAAATGGACGAAAATCTTCTGCAACACGGTAAAAGGCTTCAGTGATCTGCGGTTCGGTGAGGCCTGATGCTGCACAGTTGATCGGCAGGCCGCTGTTCCAGACTGAACTTTGTACATAGTGACCGTCAAAATCCAGAAACAGGGTGGCAATGGCGGTGGGGTAGCTGTTTAATTTTGGTATGCTGAAAGCTGTATTGCAAAACAATAAAGCTGCTGTGAAGATCAATAAGGTAAAAATTTTTTTCATTTTTCAGGGGTTAGGTGGATTCCTTGATATGGTAAGTTTATGTCATTCTAAATTATTGCTGGCTGCAGTCGGGTATCACCCGGTCTGTTTCCATTTTTACCAGTTGATAGGTTCCCGCCACATTCTTTTTCAGTTCAAACCCGTCGAAATAATTTTTATTGATGATGCGGCCCAGGTAAGCGGTACTGCCGTCTTCATTGATGATCTTCGATACACTGAAGATCGTATTGGCATAATCCGGTGATGCCACAACTGCGGTTTGCAGGTTGGCGTATTTAACGATATTGCTCGTTACAGTACCCGAAAAAATAAAATTATCTGAAAAGTTAAGGCTCACGAACTGCCCGGCCGGTGCATTGAATATCCCGGCTAATGCTGTTTCTGAACAGTTGATCACATCAGGAAAAGCACTGAACTGTTTTGGTTTGGTGGAATTGTTTTGTGAAAAGCCGGTAAAGGTGATCAATAACAACAGCACAAACAATGCATAGGGTGCATGGCGATTCATTGGATCCGTTTTTGGTTTCTAAGATATTTGGATATAAAATACTACCTATGGAAACGAAACAATGGCGCTTTTATTATCTAAGCCGCAATAAATAAAAACAGCCCGAAAAACTATGGTAGAACTACGATAAAAGGCAGGTAAATTTACCCACTGGGGCCGGCATCAATATTGCCCGGTGCTTAACAGTACCAGGGTACAGGCTTCCAGCGGCATGATCCCGTTTTCCAGGGCAAGCCCAGCCAATTCCTCATTTTCGGATCCGGGATTAAAAATGATCCTTTTGGGCTTAAGGGATAAGATGTATTCGTAGTATTCCTGCTGATGCCGGGGGTTTAAATAAAGGGTAACGGTATCAATATCCTTCCAGGGTATCTTTTCAGTTTCGATCGGTATGCCTGCAACCTTTCCTTTTTTCAGACCGATGGCAAATACAGGATGCTGGTTTTTTGTCAACCTGTTTATCGCGAGGTTACTGTAGCGAGCCGGATTTTCTGATGCGCCAAGCACCAATGTTTTTTTCTTTTCCATCTAATTTAAAAATCTCGTTTTTACATCCGGCGAAGGGATCATGCATTGCTGCCTTACACCAAACCATTTGTACCGGTTTTTAGCTATCCAGTTGTAAATGCCATCCCGGATGAATTTTGGAATGATGATCAAACCATAACACAATGGCCACAATCCTTTTAAATGCCTGCAGACCTTTAATGCAGCGGTAGACTGCTTATACACTACCCCATTCTCAATAAAAATAAATGACTGCATGTCGTCCAATGGCAGATCATGTTGCTGCAATAATTTTTGTCCGGCTGCTGATTGCATAGGCGCAAACAGGATATTTGCCTTTGTATTTCTTTTGATGGTAAAATTTACGGCGCTGTTGCAGAAATTGCAAATGCCGTCGAATAATATGATGGGTTGATTATTCATATAAAAAATCCAAAGTTACTAATTAATACAGGTATAAGTTCTGCCCGTACTCAGTGATCATTCTTTTCATTTTAATGCAATTATCCAAAATACAAAACTCAAGTAGGTCCATAAGAAACTAAATAAAATGTGAACTGAAGTTTCAAACTTTTTACTCAACCAATGTTTTGATGAATATCCAAAAAATTGAACAAACAGTCTTATTGTCCAGAAGATAGCGAGTCCTAAAGATATTTTTTTGCCGAGAACTGTGTTTATGACTTCTGCAGATGATGTTAAACAAAGTAATCCCATCAGAAAAACAGTCAAGGCTATAAAGAAAGTATGAACCATCATCAATTGCCGGTTAATTAAACTCAATGAACTAAGTTCATTTTTCCATTTAAAATACTTCGGAAAGGCAATGTGAATTAATGCTAATGCAATTAATAAAACACCAATTATTTTTAGATGAATTTGCATTTGTTTAAAAATTATGGGGTGCAATTGAAGACAGACATGAACGGTGTAAACTTGGTTTCTGAAAATGTGGAAAATCCTGCTTTTTCAAACGCCTTTTTCCATACTTTTTTGGAGAAAAAGTGTGTAAATCCAACGGAGAATGCAAGAAAGTTTGGAAAATCCCGTAAGTGTTCTACCATAATTACTTTTCCATTTGGCTTACATAACCTGTAACATTCTTCCAAAAATTCAACTTTATCTTTTTGAGATCGTATTTCATGAATTGCTGATAATAAGAAAATGATGTCCACAGAGTTATCTTCAAGAGGTATCGAATTTGATCTTATTTGTTGGGTATTAGGATAAACAACGCTTACTTTTCTTGCTCTTATAATTGCGGGTTCTGTATGTTGTTCTGCATTATAAAAATCAAATACCCTTAAGTTGGATTTTGGAAACATATTTTTGATAATATAGCTTGTTTCATCAAATCCAGCGTTTATATTCAAAATTTGTAATGCATCAGAATCCTTTATATTGTAACACTTTAACCAATTAAAATTATAGAAGCCAGAATAATCGTAAACATAAGCCGAAACTATTAATGGTACAATAAGACCGTATAAAAAAGCAGAAATGATAATCCAAAATAAAAGATCTGACCAATTGAATATGACATGACTTGCAATTATCAAAGCAAGCACTATTATGCCAACTATATAAAAATGCCGGTTAAAGCTTAAAATATTCAACGCTCCCTGAAATTTTCTTCGCCCTATTTCCATAATTCAATTTTACCTTTTTTCCAGTAGTACGGAATGTTATTGACAATAAAGGTATTTGCCAATATTGGATCTTTTAGTTTTAGTGTCCTCAAAAATTCGAAATCATAATCAATTACTTTAACCGGTTCTGGCGTCCATTTTTGTCTTACACCCTCAACTATTAAAACTTCTTTAGTAGTCGTATTGAATGTGAAAGTAAATGGTAAAGGGCCTGTAAATCTTCTGGCTTCTTTCCAATCAGTAAAAGGTGAATTCTCGGGTAAATAAACTTCTGCCTCTGTTTTATCTATTGTTATTTTAAATTTTGACTTAGTTGATGAGATTTCTTTTGAATTAATATTTTCATTTTGAAGAATATCAGTAGTTGTATAATTGTAATGAGTGAAGATGTTTCCCATAAATTCCATTTTCTTTTTATCAGTTTCTGATTTAAGAATGTATAAGCCACGTAAATTTCTACCGGCATTATTTATGTAACGTACAAATACACGATAACCAATTAAAAAAAAGTCATTTCCCATAAACTTTGGAAACCCTTTTGGCCTGAGATCGTTTGTTTGAACCATTGCTATTGCAATAAAAGCCCAGGTGTCATTAAATGTGTCCAGGTGTAAACATTCTGGAATATAAGTTTCTAATTGCTGTTTAGGAACTGCAAATGTCAGTACCAGTGAACTTTCAAAAAATGCTTCTACAGCAAATGGGTGGTTTTTTAAGAATGAAAACATTTTATGTTTGTTGGGCTGATTTTCTGTTTAAATAAAATTCGTTCAGGAAAATAACCAGTATTAAGATCAAGGCAAAGATTGCATTTACTTTTCCCCAAAGAAGCATATCAGGAACTAAAATAAATTCAACCACATTCATTGTTCCAATAATTAGAATTTGAACAATTGCATTAAAACCTGGTTTAACATTACTCAAAATCCAAATAGCCATAAAAATTTCGCTAATGCCTATGAAAATTGTAAACAGTTGTGCATGTTCATTCCCCAGGATTTTTGCTACAATTTGCTGATGTCGTGGCACAAGATTAAGCACTTTACAAAACAACCCGTTTACAATCCAAATGGTTGCTATACTAAAAGTCAGAAGTTTATAGAGTGATTTTTCATTCATACATTGTAAGTTAAGTGCAGCGCCGCAGACATCAGAACTATTTAAAGAACTTCAACAGGCTGTCTAAAACTCAGTTTTCGTCTGCCTTGATCTAAAAATAAAGGCACTGAAATATTCCAGTGCCTTTTTATCGTATTATTCTTTATACATTTTACAGCAACATCGTTACCGGGTTCTCCAAATACTTTTTAAGTGTTTGCAGGAAAGCCGCTCCAACAGCACCGTCCACCGTTCTGTGATCACAGCTCATGGTGAGTTTCATGATATGGGTTGTGCCAAAACCGGATTCCCTTTTTACTACTGTTTCCTTAATGGTTCCCACAGCCAGGATCGCACTGTCGGGCGGGTTGATGATGGCTGTAAATTCTTCAATGTCCATCATACCCAGGTTGGAAATGGTGAATGTATTTCCACTGAATTCATTTGGCTGCAGTTTTTTATCCTTTGCCTTGCCGTATAATTCCTTGGCTTCTGCTGCAATTTGTGATAAGGTCTTCTGGTCGGCAAAACGGATCACCGGCACGATCAGTCCTTCGGGAGTAGCCACCGCACTGCCGATATGGATATGGTGATTCAGGCGGATAAAATCAGCCATCCAGCTGCTGTTTACATTGGGATGCTGGCGCAATGACAATGCCACAGCCTTAATGATAAAATCGTTGAAAGAAATTTTAACCGGGCTCAGTTCATTTAACTGTGTGCGCACATTGATGGCATTGTCCATGTTTATTTCCATGGTCAGGTAAAAATGCGGCGCACTGAATTTACTTTCGCCCAGGCGTCGTGCAATGGTCTTTCGCATCTGTGTCAACGGTACATCGGTATGGCCTTCCTGGCCGTTGATCGTTGGCAGTTGAACGTTGGCCGTTGTTCGTTGGCTGTTGTTCGTTTGTTGTTCCTTTCCTGTTGCGGGTTTATCAGCTGCAGGTACATAACCATCCACATCCTTTTTGGTTACCCTGCCGCCATCCCCGCTGCCGCTTACTTTGCTGATATCAATGCCTTTATCGGCAGCCAGTTTTTTTGCAAGGGGAGAGGCTTTAAGACGCTGGCCGTTGGCAGAAGCAGTAAGTTGTTCGTTGCCTGCCTGTCCGGTAGGCAGGTTCGTTGTTGTTTGTTCGGGTGCTGATGCCGGCTCGCTTTCGATCAACGAACCACGATCAACGGACAACGTATTACTTCCAGCTTTTTCAGCCGCCACATAAGCACTCACATCCGTTCCGGCTTTTCCAACAATGGCAATGATCTCATTTATTTTAGCGGCTTTACCGGCCTCCACACCTACATATAATAAAGTGCCTTCTTCATATCCTACCACTTCCATGGTTGCCTTATCGGTTTCCACTTCGGCCAGTACATCATCGGCTTTTACAGCATCACCTACTTTTTTATTCCAGGCAACAATTTTTCCTTCGGTCATGG
>CAZBIK010000196.1:0-7028 GCA_964491955.1 uncultured Ferruginibacter sp. | reverse complement strand
CATCATAAAACCCATCGGTATATTCCATCAGGTTATAAACCCCGCTCATGGCAATGACCCCGTTAATAAGATCGGGGCGCTTTAAGAACAGGTTCATACTGTGCAAAGCGCCAAATGAAGCGCCGCAGGTGATGATGTCTGTTTCGTGTGATGTGCTGCTTTTTATGAACGGAACAACCTCGTTAAAGACATATTCATTAAACTGGTTATGACGTATGGCTTTATGTTCGCCCTGTATTTCCTTATTGAGCCAGCTTTCATTATTGATACTGTTGATCGAAAAGACCTTGATCTTGCCGCTGTTGATATACGGGGCCAGGGTTTCCATCATTTGAAACCGCTCATACTCCAGGTAATCTGCAGCAGCAGTAGGAACAAATAAAATGGCCTTACCGTAGTCGCCATAGGTTACAATGGGCATTTCTTTTTGAAGCGCAGGGCTGTACCAGCTGTTTAATTCTCTTTTCATAAGCGGCAAAATTAGGTATTTTATTGAAAGCCGGTTTATTCCAGCACACCTTCTTTTATTTCTGTCCACAGTTCCCGGTAACAGCTGGCGGCATAGCTGCTGTTGGCGAATTCCATGATGGGGGCCTTGTGAATGCCCATTTTTTCCACATCGCTCAGGTAGGGGATATAATTCTGGAAGAAACGTTTGTCTTTATACAACTCATCCATGATCTCTTTGTGCATGTTCTTGCGCAGGTCGGTCATGGTGAAAAAACACATCATTTTACTGATGTCCAGGTCCTTTTCTTTGAAATAATCCTTAACCATGTTATAGGTACGGATCGACAATGTGGAAGGAATTACAGGCATCAGCACGATATCTGCAGCATTAAAAATATTCTCGCTCAGGGCGCTGAACCCGGGATGGCAGTCAATGAAAACAAAATCATAGTCCTTTTCCAGTTGTTTTAAAACATATTTTAAGCGGTTCTTGTTGCCTTTCATTTCTTCCAGCATGATATCAAAGCTCCTGGTATCATTATCGGCAGGGATCACATCCAGCAATTCAAAATCGGTGCTCATAATGGCATTCTCCAGGTGGGCATCCTTGGTAATGAGTTTTTTAATGCCCGGATGGGTCTTGGGTTTTACCTTGTAATAAAACGACGAACTTCCCTGGGGGTCAATATCCCATAACAGTGTTTTATATCCATCGGCTGCGGCCAGGTAGGCAAAATTTACACAACTGGCTGTTTTGCCCACACCGCCTTTTAAGTTGTAGAGTGCTATTGTTGTCATAATAAATTGGTTTTATTGCAAACGGAGGGTTAAGATAGTAAATTATTTTTTCATCTCCGATAACTCTTTCTCCAGCCTGAACATTTCATCCCGCAGCCTGGCGGCTTCCATAAAATCAAGGTCTTTGGCCGCTTTATTCATTTCCTTTTTCGTTTTGGCAATGGCTTTCTCCAGTTGCGGAATGGTTGAATACAGCACCTGTTCTTCCGCTGCAACCGTTACCAGTTCTTCATCAGGGGCTATGGACCAGGGGTTCGAAGGGTCGTATCCCTTCACATCCAGTACCGAACCCTGGGCAAAGATCTGTTCGGTACTTTTTTTAATGGTGGTTGGGGTGATATGGTGTTCAATATTGTAAGCTACCTGTTTTTCCCTGCGGCGGTTGGTCTCATCAATGGTGCGTTGCATGCTGTCGGTCATCTTGTCGGCATAAAAAATGACCAGTCCGTCCACATTCCGTGCAGCACGGCCGGCAGTTTGGGTCAAACTCTTTTCATTGCGTAAAAAACCTTCCTTATCTGCGTCCAGGATGGCAACCAGCGAAACTTCAGGCAGGTCAAGCCCTTCCCTCAATAAATTCACACCCACCAGCACATCAATGATCCCCAGCCTGAGTTCACGGAGAATCTCAATTCTTTCCAGTGTATCCACCTCGCTGTGAATGTATTTGCTTTTGATGTTGATACGGTGCAGGTACTTGTCCATTTCTTCGGCCATGCGTTTGGTTAAGGTAGTAACCAGCACCCGGTCCCCTTTTGTCACTCTTTTATCAATTTCATCCAACAGGTCATCGATCTGGTTTACAGACGGGCGTACTTCTATCGGCGGATCCAGTAAACCGGTTGGCCTCACCACCTGCTCCACCACAATACCCTCGCATTTCTCCAGTTCGTATTTGCCCGGTGTTGCCGAAACAAAAATGGCCTGGTTCAACAATGATTCGAACTCATTAAAATTCAGCGGGCGGTTATCGAGTGCCGATGGCAAACGAAAACCATAGTCAACCAGTACCAGTTTCCGGCTCCTGTCGCCGCCATACATGCCGCTTACCTGGGGAATGGTCTGGTGGCTTTCATCAATGATGCATAAAAAATCTTTGGGAAAATAATCCAGCAGGCAGAATGGCCTGGTGCCGGGCCTGCGCCTGTCGAAAAAACGGGAGTAATTTTCGATACCGCTGCAATAGCCCAGTTCGCGTATCATTTCCAGGTCGTAATTCACCCGTTCGCTGATGCGCTGTGCTTCAATATATTTATTGCTGTTCTTATAATACAATTCCTGGGCAGCCACTTCATCCTGGATCTCATGGATCACCTGCTGCAGCACATCCTTTGGCGCCACATATAAATTGGCAGGAAAGATGGCGGCATTTTCCACCGTGCTGATACGCTTTCCGCTGCTGAGTTCCAGCGTTTCAATGGTCTCGATCTCATCCCCGAAAAAAGTAATGCGGTAGCCAAAATCCACGTAGGGCAAATTAATATCGATGGTATCACCTTTCACCCGGAATGTACCCCTGGTAAAATCGCCTTCGCTCCTGTTGTACAATGAATTTACAAGGGCATGTAAAAACCCCTGGCGGGAGATCACCTGCCCCTGCTGTATGCGGATGATGCCGTTCTCATAATCGGTGGGGTTGCCCATGCCATAGATGCAGCTTACACTGGCAACAATGATGATGTCCCTGCGGCCGCTTAATAATTGTGCGGTGGCCTGCAGGCGCAATTTATCCAGCTCTTCATTAATGCTCAGGTCCTTTTCGATATAGGTATTACTGACAGGCATATACGCTTCGGGCTGGTAATAATCGTAGTAGGAAACAAAATAACCAACGGCATTATCCGGGAAGAACTGTTTGAATTCGCCATACAACTGGGCCACCAGGGTTTTGTTGTGCGTGATCACAAGGGTCGGCTTCTGTACATTTTGTATCACATTGGCCATGGTGTAGGTCTTGCCGCTGCCGGTAACACCCAGCAGGGTCTGGTATTTTTCCCCATTCAAAATGCCTTCCGTAAGCTGGCGGATGGCTTCCGGCTGGTCGCCGGCGGGAGAATATGGTGCTTGTAGCTGGAATGGCATAATAACGGGAGTGCAATTTACAAAAGCTATGTTCAATTTTCAGTTAACCATTTATCAGATTCATTTTTACGGATGAACCAGGCAATGGTAAAAGATGGGATGATATCAGTAAAGGGAATGATCTCTTCCAGGAAATTCAGGACCCCGCCGAGCTTGCCAATACGGCCACCAAAAAGGGCAAAAAAGATCATTGCAGAAACGGGGGCCCAAACCAGGTCAGTTACTTCCCCCAATGCGGGAATAATATAAGTGATCATGCCGAACAGGTCCAGGCCGATGCACAGGAAAATATTGGGTACAACAGGTTTTATTTTGTTCATGCCGCTTGACCGGGTTTACAGATACTGATATTTTCAGATCTTTCTGTTTGGTCAAAGCTATATGTTTTCTGATGGTTTATTAAGCTATCATTTAAGGAACAAATGCAGTTTATATGTAATGCGGCAGCTTATTTAAGGCACCAATGTTATTAAACCAACATTTAACCTTGCCATACGGCTCTTTTAACGTACCTTTGCGCCCTTAAAAACAGCTGATAGCTGTTAGCTGTAAGAAATCCGCCCACCGGCCTTTCAATTAAAGCTGCCAGTTATTAGTCAAAAGTTACAATATGAACATTAGAAACATTGCCATCATTGCCCACGTAGATCATGGTAAAACAACACTGGTGGATAAGATCCTCCACAGCACCAATATTTTCCGGGATAACCAGGAAACCGGTGAACTGATCATGGACAATAACGACCTGGAAAGGGAAAGAGGCATTACCATTTTCAGTAAGAACGTATCCGTTTTATACAAAGGCGTTAAAATAAATGTTATTGATACCCCGGGTCACAGTGACTTCGGTGGTGAGGTTGAAAGGGTTTTAAAAATGGCCGATGGCGTATTGCTGCTGGTGGATGCCTTTGAAGGCCCCATGCCCCAAACCCGTTTTGTGTTGCAAAAAGCTTTGCATTTGGGATTGCATCCTATTGTGGTTATTAATAAGGTGGATAAGGCAAACTGCCGCCCTGATGAAGTGCATGATGCGGTTTTTGAACTGTTCTTTAACCTGGATGCTACGGAAGAACAATTGAATTTTCCGACCATTTACGGCAGCAGCAAGAATGGCTGGATGAACACTACGCTTGAAGAAACAGACAATATCTTCCCTTTACTGGATGCGATACTGGAACATGTACCGGAACCAACCGTAAATGAAGGACCAACCCAGATGCAGATCACTTCACTGGATTATTCTTCCTTTTTGGGCAGGATCGCAGTTGGTAAGGTTGCCCGGGGAACGATCCGGGAAGGACAACAGATCGCATTGGTGCAGGCCGGCGGCGAAGTAAAGAAAATGAAAGTTAAAGAACTGTACACTTTTGAAGCACTTGGTAAAAAGAAAGCTACAGAAGTAAGTGCAGGAGATATATGCGCCATTGTTGGCCTGGATGAATTCAATATCGGCAACACGATCTGCGATATAGATTTTCCGGAAGCATTGCCGGTGATCAGTGTGGATGAGCCGACCATGAGCATGATGTTCAGCATCAACAACTCGCCGTTCTTTGGCCGCGAAGGTAAATTTGTTACCTCCCGCCATTTACGCGACAGGCTGATGAAAGAAACAGAAAAGAACCTGGCTCTTCGTGTAGAGGATTCAGATAGTGCGGATAGTTTTTTGGTGTATGGCCGCGGTATCCTGCACCTGGGTATCTTAATTGAAACTATGCGCAGGGAAGGATTTGAACTAACCGTGGGTAACCCGCAGGTACTGGTCAAGGAAATTGACGGCAAAAAATGCGAACCTTATGAAACCCTGGTGGTGGATGTACCTGCAGAGTTCAGCGGTAAAGTGATCGACCTGGTAACGCAACGTAAAGGCGAAATGCTGGTGATGGAAAGCAAGGGCGAGATGCAGCACCTGGAATTTGATATTCCTTCAAGGGGTTTGATCGGCTTAAGAAGCAACATGCTGACCAACACAGCCGGCGAAGCGGTTATGGCTCACCGTTTTACCGATTACCGTCCGTGGAAAGGAAATATTCCCGGAAGAAGCAATGGTGTTTTGTTATCTAAAAATACAGAAAGAACAACAGGTTACTCTATTGATAAGTTACAGGACAGGGGCAGGTTTTTTGTTGACCCGGGAGATGAGGTTTACGCAGGCCAGATCATAGCTGAGCACATTAAGCCGGGCGATCTGAATGTGAATGCAACCGAGCCAAAAAAATTAACCAACCACCGTGCCAGCGGAAGTGATGATGCCAGCAAAGCTGCACCAAAGATCATGATGACCCTGGAAGAGTGTATGGAATATATTCAGCAGGATGAGTGTATTGAAGTAACACCCAAAAGCATTCGTATGCGTAAAGTATTGCTGGATGAAAATGAGCGTTCAAGGGCTTCCAAGCAAATGAAGAGCGAACCGGCATAACAACCGTTTACCGTATATAATTATTGAATATTTCCGCAATCTTTTCCTCATAAGGTTGCGGATATTTTTTTATAAAATGGTCAAAAGCATTTTTACCAAGCATTTCCCAGTTGTCTTTTTGCTGCCAGCAGTTTTCGAGTGTTTCTTCAATTCCGGTTTCGGTAATATCGGTACAAATAAAACCGGAAATGCCGTCTTCGATCCAGTCCGGCATATCGCCCACATTGCTTACCACGCATGGACGGGCCATGGCCATGGCTTCCACCACACTTAAAGGCATGGCATCAATACGGGTACACTGCAAAAGCAGGTGGCAATGTTCCAGTGTTTGTTTGATGTTGGTTGTAAAACCCTTTAAAAAAATTTTTGAATCCAATTCCGATTCTGTTACCAGTTTTTCCAGCATCGCTTTGTCTTTTCCTTTGCCATACAGGTGCAGTTCCCAGTTTCTTGCCTTCCATTTTGATGATGACAAAGTTTTAATTAAAACATCCTGTGCCTTTCTTGCTGTATCCAGTTCGGCAAGCATTACCCAGATGCAGGGTTTATGGTTGATCGCGGGATAAGGCGCCGGTACGGTACCGGGCTGAAAGGTGATGGGGTTTATGAGTGTTGCTTTATTTTCAACAATAATATTGAATTTCTTTTCGATCATTTCAAATATTCTTTGCGTAGCGCCAAAATTCATCCGGGCATTTTCCATCCATGATCTTAACAGCCGTTGATTAAAAAATGACAATACCGCCTGTTCATTGTAATTATGGTTAACGAGGATATATGCGGGTAGTTTTTTAAAAAGATACTTAAAGGGTGCGTGTAGCATTTCTTCCCAGCCTCCCTGGTTAATGACCGTGAGGCCATATTCACTGAATGGAATGGTATCAAGAACTTTTTTTATAGCCCTTTTTTTGAACAGGCCTTTTTTATTGGGCAATAAATAGATATTACAGCCGGCTTCACGGAGTGTATGGATACGGTCCTTTTTTTCTTCCCAGTCATAACAGCCAATACCAACTTTGTAATTGTTCTTACACATCCACAGGGCCATCCGGAACCAGGTTTCCTCGCTGCCGCCCCAGGCCGCACCATTCATTAAGGATAAAAAGAAAACTGATTGCATCAGGGTTTTTCAAACACCATTAAAATATTCCTGCCCTCGATCGTGGCCCGGTTTTTTTTAATGTATGATTTATACATAAAACCGGGAATTAGGGAAAGCAACAATGCTTTAAACGGGCTTGTTTTTTTTAGGTGATCAATTTTAACAGCAAACCAA
>CAZBIK010000195.1:2877-7043 GCA_964491955.1 uncultured Ferruginibacter sp. | reverse complement strand
TTCCTTATGGTTCGGAACAATCGCATCCTGGTGTTTTTATAATGATGAACAACCGGTTAATAAAGCCTTGGTTCAACCCTTTAAAATAAAGACCGGGGGGATTGGTTGTTTTATGACCGATGCAACCGGTAAATTGTGGATCGGTACCCGGGGCGACGGCATCATCGAGTATGACCCGGTTAGTGGTATGGTGCAAACAGCTGCCCATGACCGTTATGACAGCCGTACTCCCGGAAAGAATTTTGTGTTATCGCTTTTTAAAGACAGGCAGGGCATCATGTGGTGCGGCCTCAGCGGTAGCGGGCTTGCTAAATACGACCCGCTTAAATTCCAGTTTCATGCCGTTGTGAATGAACCCTCCAACCCGGCCTCCCTGCCGGATAACATGATCTTTGATATGTATAAGACCAGGGACGGCCATTATTATGTGGGAACACAGAACCAGGGAATAGCCGAATGGGACCTGGCAGGCAACCGCTTTCATACATATTCTGCTTCCTCCAAAATCGGTGTGGTAAGCAATACCATTTATGATATCACTGAAGATGATAACGGCAACCTGTGGATAGCAAGTTGGGGTGGGCTGATGCAACTGGACCGGAAAACCAGGCAGATCAGTTATAAAGCCAACAATGAACTGCCTGCTTCAAAAAAACTCTATGGCATCATTAAACTTAAAATTGCCGACAGCCTGTTCATAACCGGTGAGAACGGTGCTGCTTTTTTTTCATTGAAAGATCAGCGCTGGTCGGCTTTGCCTTCCGGTATCCGCTGGCCCACCAGTTACCTGGGCAGGTATATGTATGAGGATGACAAGCACATCATCTGGGTATGTACGGTAGGAGCCGGATTGGGTAAATATGATTACCGCAGATCAACTTTTGAAGTGATTGAACCGGTTAAAAAATATGCCATCTATGTAAGGCACCTGCTGCCCGACGGGCCCCTGTTCTGGCTGGCCACGGATAATGGTGTGATCCTGTACGACCATCAGAAGAACCTGGTAGTGAAACACCTCAGGCTGAATACGACGGGTTTGTCGAATGTATGCTATGCCATTCAAAAAGACAATGCAGGTTTTTTTTGGGTAAGCACCAATATGGGTATCTACAAAATAAACCCGCAGAAAGATTATGCCGTTCAACATTACAATACCGGCAACGGACTCTCTTTCCTGGAATACAATACAGCCTGTACACTTAAAGAAAATGACGGCACGCTTTTGTTCGGCGGAACCGGCGGAATCACCAGTTTCAATCCTGCTGTCCTGAAAGAAAATGAATTCAGCCCTGTACCTGTTATTACTGCCATGCAGGTGAATGATGTAAACCGGCCGCTGAAAAATGCGGTTGCCGGTATTGATCAGATTTCACTTTCCCATGACCAGAATTTTATCACGTTGAATTTTGCAGTAACCAATTTCTCAAACCAGAATAATAACCAGTTTGCTTACCGGCTTAAAGGGCTTACCGAAAACTGGACCAACTGCGGTAACCGTAATTTTGTAAGTTATACCAGCCTGCCGCACGGTGATTATGTTTTTCAACTCCGTTCATCAAACAGCGACGGTAAATGGTGTGAAGGAATGACCACACTGGCTTTCAGCATTCACCCGCCCTGGTGGCAGACCTGGTGGTTCAGGATTGCCGCAGGGGCATTGCTGGCCGGCCTCATTACCTGGTTTGTCAGCAGGAGAATTCAGGTGATCCGCAGGGAAGCCACTTTAAAACAAAAAATAACAGAAACAGAAATGATGGCATTGCGGGCCCAGATGAACCCGCACTTTATTTTCAACAGCCTCAACAGCATCCGTGAAATGATCCTGCACAATGAAAATAAAGAAGCATCACATTTTCTCAGCAAGTTTGCCCAACTGATCAGGATGACACTCAACCATTCGGGTCAGCCATTCATTTCTTTGCGCAATACCATGGAATACCTGCACCGCTACGTGGAAATGGAACAGGTACGCAATGCCGATTTTACCTGCCGGATACTTGCCGATGATGAACTGGACCCCGATGAAACCATTTTACCGCCGATGCTGATACAGCCATTCATTGAAAATGCGATCTGGCATGGCACTTCGGGTAATAAAAAGAACATCAACATCAATGTTGATTTTAAGAAAGTGAATGAACAGCTTGTTTGCATCATTGACGACAATGGCATCGGTATTAACCAGTCGCTCAAATTAAAAAGCAACAATGCCGGCGGGCATCAACCCGTGGGGATCAGCAATATACAAACCCGTATACACCTGTTGAATGAAAAATACAACCTGCACAGCAGTGTAATCGTTGAGGATAAATCGAACCTGCCGGGTTACACAGAATCAGGCACCATTGTCACTTTACGTTTACCGCTTGAAATAACGAAAAAATGAAAACAATAAAAACGATTCTGCTCGATGATGAGCCGAGGGGTTTAACTTCATTGCAATCGCTGCTGAAGATGAACTGTCCGGAAGTGAATATCATTGCCCTGTGTGGCAGCGCAGCAGAGGCAAAGGAAAAGATCATTGCACTGGCCCCGCAACTGGTGTTCCTGGATATTGCCATGCCGGGCAAGACCGGCTTTGACCTGCTGCGTGAACTGCCCGAGATCAACTTCGAGATCATTTTTGTGACCGCACATAATAATTATATGACGCAGGCTTTTCATTTCAGTGCTGTTGATTACCTGCTGAAACCCGTTGATGAAGAATTACTGGCAGAAGCCGTAAAAAGAGCGGCCAAAAATATTGCAGCGAAAACCGGCGGGCAGCATATTGAAACCCTGCTGCACAATATCGGGCACAAGAACGGTTCTCAAAAAATGAAACTCTGTATCCCTTCGGTAAAAGGTTTCCAGGTGATCGATATACAGGACATCATCCATTGCGAGGCAAGCGGCAATTATACCAACTTTCATTTCCTCAACCACCCGCTGATCTGTGCTTCCAAACCCATTCATGAATATGAAACCCTGCTGGGTGACAGTAATTTTGTACGCATCCACAAATCCTTTTTGGTAAACCTGGAGCATATCAAAGAATATATTCGCGGTGAAGGCGGCAGTGTAATGCTGTCAAATGGCCACGAAGTGGAAGTGTCCAGAAGAAAAAAGGACCTGCTGATGGATAGGATGAAGGCCTATTATAAATTCTGATGAAAACAGTTCAATACCACAGTCATTTATTTTACACCCCTCACAGGGTCCATTGTTTCTTCATTTTGTTAAGTATGGCTGATACCACAGATAACAATAAACCAAAAATAAATGCCCAGAGAAAACCATCAATGTAAATGCCGGATACAAATTTATCGGCCAGCAGGATGATGAGTACATTGATCACCAGGAGAAAAAGCCCGAGTGTAATGATGGTCAGGGGCAGGGTAAGTATGATGATCAGCGGCTTTACCAGGAAATTAAGCACCGCAAGTACCAACGCAAAAATAATTGCAGTAGTAAATGACTGGATCACTACATGTGGTTTAAGCAACTCCGACAGTGCAAACACAACAACAGCAGTTACCAGTATATTAATGAGCCAGCGCATAAATTTGATTTTTATGAAGTTACATTAAATAACTGCATTGTTGCAAAAAAAGCACAACGGTACAGACAAAACGAAGAATTATGTAAGTTTAAAATCTCAATGCACTTTAATAGATGTTAAATGAACGATCTTTTGTGGTG
The DNA here is from genome assembly GCA_964491955.1 of uncultured Ferruginibacter sp. Taxonomy (GTDB): domain Bacteria; phylum Bacteroidota; class Bacteroidia; order Chitinophagales; family Chitinophagaceae; genus Ferruginibacter. The sequence continues at coordinate 3,362 of CAZBIK010000195.1, read as the reverse complement.
GTGATGTACAGAAGCATACAAAATCCTTGTCTGTTACTATATAACAAATATCTACAATAAGGCTGTCTACCTTAAACTGGTTATCGAGGTTATCAGCAACCTGGTATTTGAATGCAGCCGTATCGGTCAACAGGATCCAGCCCAGTCCATCCACATTGGGGTCGCCGCCATAATATACCATAGCGGTTGTACAAATTTCGTTTGAAGGGTTTGTATTGTCTTTTTTGCATGAAACCATTGCAAAAACAACAATGCATGCAATGAATAGTATTTTTTTCATAAGAGAACTATTTTGGTTTTTACAAAGGCAAAAACCGGTCCGGTTTTAAATGATATTGATAATTATGTAACAATTTTCCAGGCAAGTTGCTGGTACAGTACCTGCTTATAGGCAGACAGGTATATGCGAAGGCGGGCAGGCATGAAGATTTAAGGTTTAAATCCTATTCTTTGCCTTGGAGCCTCTGGCGGGTTCAGTAATTTTT
>CAZBIK010000195.1:0-2777 GCA_964491955.1 uncultured Ferruginibacter sp. | reverse complement strand
TAAGGTTTAAATCCTATTCTTTGCCTTGGAGCCTCTGGCGGGTTCAGTAATTTTTTCAATGCTTCAAAGATCAAATGTATATCTGAATCATGCTGGTTCATTTTACCATCCTGTTGCATCAACTTTTTTTCTACCTGTTCCAGTTTTAACAGAATATCTTTATTCGTTAACAGCAGTGCTCTCATTTTACTGAATACCCTTATGATCTGAATATTCACATCTATAGCCGTTGGACTGTTTAAAACACTGGATAACATGGCCACACCCTGTTCGGTAAATGCCATTGGCATATACCTGGTACCGCCCCACCCCGTTTTTCCGGCGGGCAAACTTGAGGTGCCAAATTGGCTTCTCAAGTTTTCAAATTCTCTTTTTGTAAGTACAAACATGAAGTCTTTTGGAAACCGTTCTGCATTTCGTTTAACCTGTCGTTTTAATTGACCGGTCTCTACCTGGTACATTGCTGCCAGGTCATAATCCAGCAATACTTTCTTATCCCGCACCACGTAAATTTTATTGAGTACTTTTTCTTCAGGCAATGATATTGATTTAATTTCTCTTGCCATAAAAGATCATTTTCAATAAATATGAGTTACAAAAATAATTTTATCAACCGTGTAAAATACTTTTTACTGCTGTTGAAAACAACAGTCAAACCCGTGAAAATCCCCGGACACCTGGTCTACCTTCAGCGTCTTGAAAGCCTGACTGCAGTTATGAAGGTTTAAAAAGCAGCAAGAAAAGTTTACATAAAAATATTATCTTGCAGCGTAATCAATCGCCTGGTTAAATCCTTCTGAACCAATCGCCTGTATGCATAAATATATCCTCCTCCTTTTTATTCTTCATGTATCAGCAAAAACTGTTTGCCAGAAAACGGTGTTTATTGAAAAATATGCCCTACCTGCAGTTACAAAAGCGGGAGAAGTTATTGTAGAAATGCCTTTTGGTTATTCCAATATTTTAAAGGTTTTTGGAGACACTGCAGGTTTAAAAACTGCCGGTGATATTTTTATTGATGTTGCCTGTACCGACTATCCCATCAATGCCTCTTTACAGGTACTGAATAAAAGCAGGGTTGCCTCATTTTTAAAATATTTTCCTTTCATTGAAGAAAGCCAGCTGGCGCAGGTAAATTTCTTCCAGCAAACCGATGGTGCACAAAGGGAAAAAGCGATAACCATGTTTCATGGCCTCATCGTAAAATTCAGGCCCAGGCAGAATGCAGCAAACGCAAAACTGGAAGTTGGTAAACTGGAAGAAATTGTGAAAACAGGTTCACCGGGCCCTGCTGTAAAACCCACAACAGCAACAAAGAAAAAAGACCCCCCCGTTACCGATGCCGAAAAATTGTATGCACAAAGGCCCCGCAAATTTGTAAACGGTAAATGGTACGTACTGGTGGGCAGGGGTGGTATTGCCTCTGCTGATGAGGATATGCCCAAAAAATCGCCGCTTGACTCATTTATAACGCGTGAGCCAAAAGAAGCATTGGATGAGGGTTTGATAAACAAAGACGAGTATAAAGAATTTAAAAAATCCATTTCCATCCGGATCTATTTTCCCAGGTGGGTTGAACTGGAAAAGGTGATCCCCAATAAGCCGGTTACCGTTGCAGACAAACCAAAGATGGTTGTTACCATAACAAAAGGGATACCCGATTCCTCCATCTTAAAGATCCTGGACAGGACCGGCTGGGAAAAAGCCACCATTGTTGCAGACGTAACCGGCAGCATGTACAAATACACTGCACAGCTTTTGTTGTGGGTAAAATCAAATCCCATTGGCAGCTTATCAAAGAACTTTGTATTCTTTAATGATGGCAATAATATGCCCGACAAGGATAAAAAATTAGGCAGCACCGGGGGCATTTATTTCAAAACCTGCAACAGCTATGCCGAAGTGGAGAACCTGATGAAATCAACCATGCTGAAGGGCGCAGGCGGCGACTATCCCGAAAATAATATCGAGGCATTGTTAAAAGCGGAAAAAGCTTTCCCGTCAACTGAATTCCAGGTGATGATCGCCGATAACTGGGCGGCCATTAAAGATAAAGTGCTTTGGCAGCATCTAACAAAACCGGTAAGGGTTGTAGTGTGCGGCGCCACCGAATTCAATGTACATATAGATTACCTGAACCTGGCCAGGAAAACAAATGGCTCTGTGCATTTAATGGAGAGTGACCTGTACAACCTTAGCGGTTTAAAGGAAGGAGAAATTTTACAGGTTGGCAAAAACCGGTTTGTGGTTAAGAACGGGATGTTTGTGGAAACGGGGTATGAATATGAAAAATGAAAATTTCGTAAGCCATGGTTCATGAAATAGGAACCTACGCCATGGTTCGTGTCTCACGAACCATTTTTCATTTTAAATCCATCTTTTCGTGAAGACAAGAACCAATGCGAAATCTCAAATCTGCTTTTCCCTCCACACGGCCTCCCCTGCCAACGGTGATCATAACTGAATACCTGTCTTGTAAACTTCGGACATAATCCGGCGGAATTAATAAGCAGCAGGTGATCAGGCAGAACACCTGCGACATATGGGTATTCCCGTTAGTTCATATAGGTTTATTACCATTGAAATAAAAATGTGCATTATTCTGAATTATCCGCAATAGTTTCGGTGATAATCGTATAGTCAATGCGTACAACCATTTCAGCCCTTATTGTATTGTTTTCGGGTACCTGTATTTTTGCCCAGGGACAGGATAAGCGGAACATCCGCATCACTGTAGCGAATGAACAGAAAAATACACTGCCGGGCTCCACCGTCTA
>CAZBIK010000194.1:0-7089 GCA_964491955.1 uncultured Ferruginibacter sp. | reverse complement strand
GTGGAAAAGATAAAACCATCAACCTGAAGCTGAAGGACAATGCCAAAAAAGGATATTTCGGCAAGGCAGAGGCCGGTACTGATTTTAATAATTATTACAACAACAGTGTCATGGCCAATGCCTTTAAGGGCAAACGCAAACTGGCTGCTTATGGGATCATGAGCAATACCGGCCAAACCAATTTAGACTGGCAGGATAACCAGAACTACGGCGGCAGTGCAGGAATGACAACCGAGATCATGGATGGCGGCGGCATCATGATCACTTCTGAAGGGGACGGAGACAGTTACTGGGGCGGCCGCGGTGGCATACCTCAAAACTGGAACGGCGGACTGCATTACAGCAATAAATTTGACAACAACAAACATATCCTCAACATGGGATATAAGATCTCAAAAGTGAACAGCCCCAGCGGTGAACGCAATTATACCACCAATTTCATCGGCGATTCCTCGTTTACTTCAAACCGGATCACTGAAGGATTCTCCTCAAAACTGAAACAAAGCCTTAACCTGAGTTATGAAACCAATATCGATTCATCCAATTCATTAAAATTTACGGCACGCGGCAACCTCAACAATACAACATCAAACAGCAATTTCAACCTGCAGTCACTGAACTCAAAAGCATTGCTGATCAATACCAGCAAAAGGCTGACCAACAGCAAGATCGATAATTCGGCACTCAACACCACCCTGCTGTGGAAACATAAGTTTAAAAAACCTGCACGTACACTAACGGTAAACCTGAACTACAACAACAGCAGGTCCAATACCGACAGTTACCTGTATGCAGAGAATGATTATTATGAAAACGGCACCATCCTGCAGAATGACACCACCGACCAGATGAATACCAGGGACAATCTTTCCAACACCTTTTCAACAACCATTACCTATACCGAACCAATTGTAAAAGATTTTTACTTATCCTTTAATTATACATACAGTACGGCAACCAATGTTAATGAAAGGTACAGTTATGAAAAAGCCGGTAACGGGAAATACACCCTGCAGGTGGATTCCTTAAGCAATTCCTTTTTATTCAGGCAAACCATCAACAAACCGGGCATCAGTTTCAGGTATGTAAAAAAGAAGAACAATTACAGCATCGGCCTGGCAGTTGCACAAACCCATTTTGCACAGGATAACCGTACAAAGATCGAAAGCCGCAAATATGATTTTACCAACTTTTTTCCAACAGCATCAGTTTATATAAAACTTTCAGGCAATGGAGGCGTGCGGTTCAATTACAACGGTTCTACCCGTGCACCATCGCTCGACCAGTTGCAACCCATTGTTGACAATACCGACCCGCTTAACCAGTATACCGGTAACCCCGACCTGAAACAGTCATTCACACATTCCATGAATATGAATTACAGTTTTTACAATGTGCTGGAGGAAAAAGGTTTGTGGATGGGCATCAACGGGAACATCATTCAAAATGCTTTTGTAAATGAGAGCAGTATCGACAACAGCGGTAAAACGGTTTACCGCACGGTGAATACCAATGGCAATTACAATTTTAACCTGTATTCCAATTACAATTTCAAATGGAAAAAACCCGGCATCAGGGTGTACCTGGGGCCCAATGCAAATATCAACAGGAATATCAGTTTCCTCAACGGTCAGCGTGCCGTGAACAGCAGGTACAGTTATGGAATTTATGCCGACTTCAACAAGCAAAAGGATAAGAAGTATGACATTTCCTTTAGTCCCGAATTCAGTTGGGTACAGGCCAAAAACTCCATCAATAGTTCGGCCAGCGCCAGTTACTGGCAACTGGGTTTGAGGGCCGATGTGGACATTACCCTTCCGTATAAATTCAGGTTTGAAACAGACGTGAATTTCAACGCCAAACAGCAGGATCCTCGTTTTCCGGCAAGAAATAAATTCACCAGGTGGAATGCAGAATTGAATCGGAATATTTTTAAGGATAAACTGGAAGTTTCGGTTTCGGTAAATGATATCCTGAATGAGAACCGGGGTTATGAACGCAGTTTCAATGATTACCGTTACTCGGAGACCTTTTACAATACGCTGAGAAGGTTCTGGATGTTCACGCTCACCTGGAATTTTTCGAAGAACGGGAAACCACCATCTGATTTTTAAAAGTTTATAAAATATTTACATGAGACCGATCTTAATTTTAGCTGCCTTATTCCTTTTCAACAGTACACAGGCACAGGTTTTTATAAACAAGGGCATGATCGAATACGAAGTTGTGCTCAACAACCATAAAGCCATGGGTGAAGGCACCTGGGCTGAAATGTTCAAGGACAAGATCTCGCGCCTGTCGACCAGTTACTACCAGTTAACATTCGATACCGATAAAAGCATTTACCGTTTTAACCGCAAGGATGAAAAAACAAAATCGCCCTGGGGCAACGACGGCAGTGAAGACAATATCTGGTTCAACGACTACAGCAAAGACCAGTTTGTACAGCAGAAGAATGTTTTTGGCGAGACCTATATCCTGACCGACAGCCTGAAAAGAATAAACTGGAAGATCACCAATGAGAACCGCATGATCGCAGGATTTAACTGCAGGAAAGCGGTGGGTATCTTATTTGACAGTGTGTATGTGTTTGCTTTTTATACCGATGAAATAACGGTCACCGGCGGGCCGATGAGCCTGAATGGTTTGCCCGGCATGATCATGGGGATCACCATTCCACGCATGTTCTGCAGCTGGGTGGCCACCAAACTGGAGATGAACGGGGTGAATTACGGGAATATAACGGCACCGGCTAAAGGCAAAAAGAAAAAGGCGGCCGAACTCCAGGAAACCGTGGTTAAAGTAACCAAAGACTGGGGCAACTGGGGCCAGCAGGCCGTATGGAACATATTTTTATAACCCGGTCAGATCACAAATCCATCCGGCAGGATGGCTCTTTTTTTGATAACTATGATACCATCTTTAACGGTATATAATGCATGATCCGTATCCGCTAAATGGGCACCGCCGGTGATGCTCACATTATTACCGATGCGGCAGTCCTTATCCACAATGGCATTTTCTATTTTACAGTTTTCGCCAATGCCCAGTTTGGGAATGTTGCGTTCCAGGGAATGCGCCATTTCCGGGATGGTCTCATAATAATCACTACCCATGATGTAGGAACTGATGATCTCTGTTCCTTTACCAATGCGGGTCCGGATGCCGATCACACTGCTCACGATCCGGGAAGCGTCTATGATGGAACCTTCGGCAAGGATGCTGTGTTCGATCAGTGTTTTACCGATCTTCATGGGTGGCAGCATGCGGGCACGGCTGAAGATGGACCTGTTATTGTCAAAAAGATTAAATGGGGGTATTTCCAATGTCAGCGCCAGGTTGGCTTCATAAAAGGAATAAATATTACCGATATCTGTCCAGTAACCGTCGTACTGGAAACTCACCACTTTGCGGGTATTGATGGAACCGGGGATGATCTCCTTACCAAAATCGGTAGCTTCCTTTTTATCCACCAGCAACTGGTCGAACAAAAGGTCGCGGTTAAAAATATAAATGCCCATCGAGGCCAGGTATTTGCGCCCCAGGGCTTTCATTTCCGGCCCGGTTTCACTTTCCCAAACCGGTAACAGTTCTTTGGATGGCTTTTCAATGAAAGCGGTGATATAATTCTCAGCGTCTGTTTTTAATATACCGAACTCCGGAGCCTCGCGGTCGGCCACGGGTATGGTGGCAATGGAGATGTCGGCCCCTTTGTCGATGTGGTTACGGAACATTTCATTGAAATCCATCTGGTACAGCTGGTCGCCGCTTAAGATCAGCACATACTCGAAATCGTTATTCTTTATATGTTTTAACGATTGCCTAACGGCATCGGCTGTACCCTGGAACCATCCCAGGCTGTCGGGGGTTTGTTCGGCTGCCAGGATATCCACAAACCCGCTGCTGAACTGGCTGAACTGGTAAGCATTTTTGATATGCTTGTTCAGTGATGCCGAGTTGTATTGGGTCAATACAAACATCCGGTTGATATTGGAGTTGATACAATTGGAAATGGGGATATCCACCAGCCGGTATTTTCCGCCTATCGGTACGGCAGGTTTGCTGCGTGTTGATGTTAAGGGATACAACCGGCTTCCGGCTCCACCGCCAAGAATTACCGCTACAACTGATTTGCTGATCATATGATTTTATTTTGGTTGTATGGACTCATACAAGTTAATATATTTTTCCGCACTTTTTTCCCAACTGTTGTCTATTTGCATGATCTGTTTGATGATGGCTGCCATTTTTTCGGTATCATCAAACAATTCAACTGCCCGGTGTATCGAATACGTGATGTCCCAGACACTGGCGTGGTTAAAACGCAAACCAAAGCCGTTTGGTTCACCAATATCTGTAACAGTATCTTTAAGCCCACCGGTACTTCTTACAATGGGAATGGTTCCGTAACGCAAGGCATACATCTGGTTGAGGCCGCATGGCTCTACCCTGCTGGGCATTAAAATAAAATCGGCCCCGGCATACATCTGGTGCGCCAGTTTTTCATTGTACCCGATCCGTGAATTATAATAGCCGGCAAAATTTCCGTTCAGGTAAGTCAGCTGGTCCTCCACTTTTTTATCCCCGCTGCCGAGGATCAGGAAATTCATTTTGTTTCCCAACTGGCTGATTGAATCGGCTATGGCCTGTGGCAACAGATCAGCCGCTTTTTCACCAACCAGCCTGCCGATATAAATAAACAGCGGCAGTTTTGGATCCAGCTTAAAATCTTTACAAAGTTTTTTCTTGTTCAGTTGCTTGCCGGCCGCTGCGTCTTCCATTGAATAGTTATCCAGGATATACGTATCCGTTGCCGGGTTCCACACCATCGTATCAATACCGTTCAGGATACCGCTGCATTTGAACCTTTCCTGTATGAACAATGATTCCAGCCCGTTTGCATTTTCAGTAAGTTCATCCATATAACTGGGACTAACGGTACTCACCCTGTCGGCGCATTTAACGGCACAGGCCAGCGGGTTGATCATATTATCCCAATCCAGCAAACCCCATTGCCAGGTATCCCAGGCAGGTAAATAATTGCTTTTATCCCAGCTCATCCAGCCCTGGTATTGTGCATTGTGGATGGTGAGCACTGTGGGTATTGCTGCCAGGTGCCTGTATGCATAACAGTTGCGCATCATGAACGGAACCAGGCCGGTGTGATGATCATGCACATGCACGGCATCGGGCCGGTGTTCCCATTGAGCCATCCAGTCAACCACGGCCACCTGGAATGCGGTGAACCGTTCTGCATCATCATCATAACTGTAAATATTTTCCCGGTCAAGCAAACCGTAAATGTCAACACAATACAGGTCAAAATCCAGTTTACTGGTCTTTTCCCGGATGATGGTATAATCAAAATGGGTATCCCCCATCATAAATCCGCCTTTGTGTTCCACCGTCCATTCATTTTCGTACAGGAATTTTGTACGGTGCATGGGTATAACCACTTTGGCAATATGGCCCTGCTGCTGCTGGTACCTGGGCAGGGTACCCACTACATCGGCCAGCCCGCCTGCCTTTGCGTAGGGGTAACATTCTGCACTAATGTGTACAATTTCCATTCGATCGTTTTATTGCTGTTCAATTTACCAATCATTTTGTTGCTGACCAATTTGCAATGAAAATTTTTCTCAATGATTTATTTATTCTACTTTCAACTACTTAAAAAAATAACGATATGCCAACTGAACAGAATGATCTAATAAATGTAGCGCAAAACGGTACAGCTATAAAAACCAAATGGAGTCAATTTGGAACACTTATCAGTGTCTTTTTCTTCTGGGGATTTGTTGCAGCCAGTAATGATGTTTTAATACCCGTTTTTAAAGAAAAACTCAGCCTTACACAAGTTCAGGCACAGATGGTATCCTTTGCTTTCTATGTAGCCTATTCTGTAGGTGCTATTTTGTATTTTATCATCAGTAAATTTTTAAAACAGGATCTACTCAACAGGATTGGATACAAAAACGGTATCAGTATCGGATTAATAATATCTGCGATCGGTACATTATTATTTATACCGGCAGCAAGTGCAGAGTCGTTCCCGCTTTTTATATCGGGCTTATTTGTTATTGGCTTAGGATTTTCATTACAGCAAACGGCTGCAAATCCGTTGGCAATTAATATGGGAAGTGCCAGTACAGGTTCCCAAAGGCTGAATATGGCGGGTGGAATAAACAATTTTGGAACAACCATCGGCCCCTTGATCGTTAACCTGGCCATTTTTGGTTCAGTATCAACAATAATGGTAAGCTCATTGACTGCCGTTAAAACACCGTATTTAATTTTGGGTGCTGCTTTTTTACTTGTAGCCGTTATCTTTTATTTTTCTTCTGTACCTAACAAACTTGTAACAAATACAGAAGTATTGACAGAAGCAAAATCGGCATGGGTTGATCGTGGTTCGCCTTTTAAGTATCCTCAATTGATACTTGGAATGATTGCCATCTTTGTTTATGTTGGGGTTGAAGTAAGTACAGCGGCAAATTTACCGGAGTTTATGAAACAAAAATTAGGCACCCCTACCAGCGATGCAGCTCCTTATATCTCTCTTTTTTGGGCAAGCTTAATGATTGGCAGATGGACAGCTTCAGCAGATGCTTTTGGATTCAGCCAGAGCACTAAAAAAATATTGCAATTCTTAATGCCGTACCTGGCTTTTGGTGTGTTCTTACTGGTAAATGCAATTGCAAAACATGACCTGCAGCCCTTTTATATTTACGCGCTTGTTATTGTGGTTTTAATTATTGCAAACCTTTTAAGTATGGGAAATCCGGCCAAACAATTACTCATCTTCAGTATATGTGGTATCATTGCATTGATCGTTGCCATACTTTCACCAAGTTATCAAATCAGTGTTTATGCCATTTGCAGCGTTGGTTTATTTTGCTCAACATTATGGCCATGTATTTTTACTTTAGCCATTTCCGGGCTGGGAAGACATACCGGTGAAGGCTCCAATTTTTTGATCTTCATGATCTGTGGCGGTGGTATAATAAGTTTATTACAGGGTTACCTGTCGGCTGATAACCTGCTTGGTATCAGTTTATCTTATATTGTAGGAATAGCCTGTTTTGTTTA
>CAZBIK010000193.1:5260-7155 GCA_964491955.1 uncultured Ferruginibacter sp. | reverse complement strand
GCCGTAAATTAAAAAAGCGTGAATACCGTACTTTATGGATCGCACGTATCAATGCAGCTGTTAGGGCAGAAGGGATGACCTACAGCCAGTTCATCAACAGGCTGGTAGTAAAGAAGATCGACCTGAACCGCAAGGTACTGGCCGACCTGGCCATGAATGAGCCGGAAACATTTAAGAAACTGATCGAGTCTGTAAAATAAATTCAGGCAACAGATTTTTATACAGCCGGGCGTGATGCATTCACTCCCGGTTTTTTTTATGTGTAAATATCCACATTCTGTTACTTTTGTAAAAAAATTGACCACTAAAATCAAGTAAACCTGTAAATGGACAATACCTACAACGACCTAGTGCAGCAAACCTTTAAATTCCCACAGGAAGATTTTAAAGTAAAGAATGAATACCTGCAGTACAACGACCTTGACCTGAAAGCACTGATCGACAAATATGGTACGCCATTGAAACTGACCTACCTGCCCAAGATCGGCAAGCAGATCAATAAGGCAAAGCAGATGTTTGCCAATGCATTTAAGAAACATAAATACGAAGGCAAATACAATTACTGTTATTGTACCAAGAGTTCCCATTTTTCCTTTATTGTGGAAGAGGCATTGAAGAATGACATTCACCTGGAGACCTCTTATGCCTATGATATCGATATCATTAAAAAATTGTACGCAAAAAGAAAGATCAATAAGGATGTGTATATCATCTGCAACGGTTATAAGCAAAAACCATACATCAGCCGGATCGCCAGCCTGCTGAACAGCGGTTTTAAAAATGTGGTTCCCATTTTAGACAACGTGGATGAACTGCGCGGCTATATCAAATCGGTAAAAGTGCCGTTCAACCTGGGTATCCGGGTGGCTGCCGAGGAAGAACCCAATTTTCCTTTCTATACTTCCCGCCTGGGCATACGGGCAAAGGACATCCTCGAATTTTACGTGGATAAGATCGAGGGCAATGAACACCGTTTCCAGTTAAAGATGCTGCACATCTTTTTGAACAAGGGGATCAAGGATGACATTTATTACTGGAGCGAACTGAATAAAGTGATCAACCTGTACTGCCAGCTGAAAAAAATATGCCCCGAACTGGATTCCATCAATATCGGCGGCGGGTTCCCCATCAAACATTCGCTCGGTTTCGATTACAACTACCAGTTCATGATCAATGAAATTGTACGGAACATAAAGGTTGCCTGTAAACGAACCAAAGTGCCAATGCCCAATATCTTTACAGAGTTTGGCAGTTACACGGTAGGTGAGAGCATGGCACATATCTACAGTGTGATCGGTGAAAAGATGCAGAACGATAAAGAGACCTGGTATATGATTGACTCTTCGTTCATCACTACACTGCCCGATACCTGGGGGATCGGTGAAAAATTCCTGATGCTGCCCATAAATAAATGGGACAATGAATACCAGCGTGTGGTGCTGGGTGGTATCACCTGCGACAGCCATGATTATTACGACAGTGAAGAACACATCAAGGAAGTGTTCCTGCCCAAAGTGGGAGAAGGCGAACCTTTGTATATCGGGTTCTTTCACACCGGTGCATACCAGGACCAGATCAGCGGTTATGGCGGCATCAAGCACTGCCTGATCCCATCACCAAAGCATATCATTGTGGGGTACGATAAGAACGGGAAATTGCATGACTGGGTTTACGCTAAAGAACAGACCGCACAGAGCATGCTGAAGATACTCGGTTATTGATCTTTAACTGGTACACTGCCACTCATGTAAAATTGTGGCGGGCAAACCATTCTGTACATATTTTTACCGTACCTAAAACCGGAAATATTCTGAACAATTTTCGAAAAGTATTTTACTTAAAGCTACTTGCACCCTCTATTACAGGACCTTGGTCAACAGCTCAACCACCAGAGG
>CAZBIK010000193.1:0-5250 GCA_964491955.1 uncultured Ferruginibacter sp. | reverse complement strand
GTAATTAGTAAAATGTTAACCGGAATGAAAGAAAGTGAAAGCATTATGTTTAAATCCTGTTTTGCAGATGGCGCTTTTTTACAAACCTTTACCAGGAACAAGGAAGGGAAAACAATCGTAAGAACCGAAACAGTAAGTGATTTTGCCAAAATGGTGGCTTCCATTCCCAAAGGTGCAGCAGATGAACAGGTAGTCTTTAAGGACATTAAAACAGACGGCGCCATGGCAGCTGTATGGACTCCCTATAAATTATACTTTAACGGCAAATTTTACAGTTGCGGCGTAAATTCATTCCAGCTGGTCAGGCTCAATAATGAATGGAAGATCCAGTACATACTTGACACCAGGAGAAAAGATAACTGCGAATAAAAAAGAGGGCCTGCCCAGGAATGGGCAGGCCGTTCAAACCAACTGTATGTATATTTATGAAAAAAAACTTCTGCTTATTGAATGGTAATTTCTTTGGCCACTTTTTTCACTTCTTCTTTCTTCGGCAGGTCCAGTTTTAAAATACCGTTCTCATACCTCGCCGAAATATTGGCCGCATCAATTTTTTCATCGATCGTAAAACTGCGCTGGAAAGCTTTGTAGCTGAATTCCTTACGGATCACTTTTTCATTCTCCGCTGCGGTTTCGGCTTTCTTTTCGGAACTGATGGTCAGGATCTTGCCATCCAGTTTAACTACAAAATCAGATTTTTCCATACCCGGCACTGAAAGCTCAACAGTGTAAGCATCATTTTTTTCAACAATTTTCGCCGGCGGAAAATGCAACAGGTCTTCCCTGACCGACTTTCCGAAATTCACCGGAAGGTCATTCAGTAATTCATTCATAAAACCGTCAAAGGTTTTGTTGATCGGGTTGTTAACTTTTACGAGTGTCATAGCTATTATTATTTTTTGGGTTTAACATATTTTGTTCCGTGATCAAATTATCAAATTATATTCCAACCCGTTTTTAAAGACAAAATTTCAAAACAGGGGGTTTATAAGAGTCAGAATGGCTGTTGCCGGCTTAACCCGATGCCAATTTTACTGATTTTTATATTTCGATATCGGGAAATGTAGCACCCGGCCAACGGCTTTTATAAAAGAAGTATGTAATTTTGCAACCGAACTTCCCGGCTAAAAATGCGGGGACAGGTAAAAAAAATTAAATTATATATATGTATCCTGAAGAAATTGTAATTCCCATGAAAGAAGAGCTGACAGAGAATGGCTTTTCCGAACTCTTAACTGCTGAAGCTGTTGAATCCAAACTGGCAGAAAAGGGCACAACACTGGTTATGATCAACTCTGTTTGCGGCTGCAGTGCCGGCACCGCCCGCCCGGGAGTTTTAATGGCCGTACACAATGCCGGTAAAAAGCCCGACCATATAACCACCAGTTTTGCTGGTTTTGATATTGAAGCTGTCAGGAAGTTGCGGGAGCATTTAATGCCTTACCCGCCATCCTCACCGGCTATTGCTTTATTCAAAGACGGTAAGCTGGTTCATTTTATTGAACGTCATAATATTGAAGGAAGAAGTGCACAAATGATCGCAGAAAACCTTATTGGTGCGTTTGAACAGCACTGTAATTAATTTATCAGAAAGATATTTTTAAACCTCCTGTTTTTCGGGAGGTTTTCTTTTTTAAACACGGAAGGCACTGCAGGTAAGTGAGCTTTAGTTTACTAATATTCAACGAATCAGTATATTGCAGTCCTAACTACTAAAAACCCGACATTACAGATGTATCCCAATTTATATTATGCTTTTAAGGACTGGTTTGGTGTAGAATGGCATGGGCTAAGCTTTTTAAATACATTCGGTTTAATGGTTGCTATGGGTTTTGTAACAGCTGCTGTTGTGCTGAGCAAAGAATTGCAGCGTAAGGAAAAAGAAGGCTTGTTGTCGCCGAGGGAAGAGATGATCACTGTTGGCAAACCGGCTTCTTTCACGGATCTGATCATTAATGCATTTGTTGGATTTATTTTCGGGTATAAGATCCTGGGCCTGTTTTTTAACAAACCGGAAGGGGTGGACCCGCAGGATTATATTTTTTCTGCTGAAGGAAATATTGCAGGCGGCCTGGTATTGGCCGGTATATTAACATGGTTCAAATGGTGGGAAAAAAACAAACAGAAATTAAAAGAACCTGAAAGGCGTAACGTACGCATCTGGCCGCACGACAGGGTAGGAGACATCATCATCCTGGGTTTGATATTCGGTATTATCGGTGCCAAGCTTTTTGATAACCTCGAAAACTGGGATGATTTCATACAGGACCCGATCGGCAGGTTATTTTCTGCCAGCGGGCTTACTTTTTATGGCGGTTTGATCTTAGCCTCAATAGCCATTTGTTGGTATGCAGCAAAAAAAGGCATTAAAGTGATCCATTTGGTGGATGCTGCGGGGTTGGCCCTGTTGCTGGCCTATGCCGTTGGGCGGATCGGCTGCCAGGTGTCAGGTGATGGCGACTGGGGTATTTACAACAGTGCTTATGTTGTTAATGCAGAGGGAAAAGTAGTTGAAGCTGGTCCCGGTGATTACCAGGCCCAGTTAAAAAAGCATGCATCCTATTATTTAAAGGGCGAAGTGTATGACAAAGACTCAACCCTTGTGCAGGTTACCGACCGAACCTATGAAACCCTTGACCAGGTTCCGCACAGATCAATGAAAGCCCCTTCATTTTTACCAGTCTGGATGGCTGCCTATACATACCCCCAAAATGTTAATAAAGACGGTGTTCAGATGGCTGATTGCACTGAAGAACATTGCAGGGCATTGCCACAACCCGTATTCCCTACCCCTTTTTACGAAACTGTTGCATGTACTCTCCTGTTTTTAATAC
The DNA here is from genome assembly GCA_964491955.1 of uncultured Ferruginibacter sp. Lineage (GTDB taxonomy): Bacteria > Bacteroidota > Bacteroidia > Chitinophagales > Chitinophagaceae > Ferruginibacter. The sequence continues at coordinate 2,416 of CAZBIK010000193.1, read as the reverse complement.
TTTGGGCAATTCGCAGGCGCATTAAAGTGCCGGGTGTAATGTTTGGTATCTATCTGATTGTAAATGGGTTAGAACGTTTTACGGTAGAATTATTCAGGGTAAACAATACCTATTCTATATTGGGTTTTAATCCAACCCAGGCCGAGATCATATCTGCTTTATTAATTATAGCAGGCATCATTTTGATCATTTTTGTTAAACGAAAAGCTACTTCCAGGGACTAAAAACTCCTCAAAAACTTCCTGTTTTCTCTATTTTGTAACATTTTATTTCATGTTACGTACAGGTATATTACCAAATATCCCTGAAATTAACCGTCCAATACAAAACAATGTACTATGTAAAGCCGAGTACCTACTTTTGTGAAGTAGTTATCAAAGTATATAACTGCTTTTATTAATAGCCAAAAAAACAAAAAGTAAAGCCATGAAACAATTTTTCAGCCTGCTGGCTGCTATGAGCATCGCTATAGGCAGTTTTGCACAATCCGGTAACAAAGTAACCGGAAGTATTAAAGACGGAGGTAATCAAAAAGTAATTGATGCTGCCTCAGTTTCCCTTCTTAAAGCCAAAGATTCTGCTTTGGTAAAAGTTGCCGTAACTGATAAGGCCGGTAATTTTTCGTTCGAAAACATACCCGATGGACAATACCTGGTGCTGGCCACATCGATCGGCCATTCCAGGACTTACAGTTCACCGGTAAACATTTCCCCATCTTCTTCCCTGGTGAATGTTGGCGTATTGCAACTTGTGCCCGCAGAAAAAGCCCTGAAAGAAGTAACGGTAAGTTCCAAAAAGCCACTGATCGAAAGAAAGCTTGACCGTACCATTGTAAATGTGGATGCTTCCATTACCAGCAGCGGCAACACAGCCCTTGAAGTGCTGGAAAAATCACCGGGTGTAACCGTTGATAAGGATGGCAATATCAGCCTGAAAGGAAAGGCCGGTGTGATCGTGTCCCTCGATGGCCGCCCCCGTTATTTAAGCGGTCCCGACCTGGCCAATATGCTGCGCAACATGACTGCTGCCCAGCTGGAACAGATCGAGATCATGACCAATCCGCCTGCAAAATATGATGCAGCAGGCAATGCCGGTGTGATCAATATAAAAACCAAAAAGAATAAAATGTTTGGTTACAACGGAAATATCACCAGCGGTTACACGCAGGGCAGGTATGCACGTTTTAATGAAGCTGTAAGTTTTAACTACCGGAACAAAAAGATCAATTTTTTCAGCAGCTTCAATTACAACCGCAATCACCGCGGACAGGAACTGTACATCGTGAGGAATTTCCGGGATGCCAATACCAAGAACATCAAGTCGATCTTTGACCAGTCAACCGACATGGTAAGCCAGAGCCATTATTACAGTGCCAAACTGGGTATGGATTATACCGTATCGAAGAACACAACGGTGGGTGTGGTGCTGAACGGGTATTATAACCCGAGCTTGTGGGAAAGCAGTACCAATACGCTGATCTATAATCCCGACATGGTATTAACTGACCAGACAACGGCTTTTTCGGAAAATAAAGAAAAGTGGAAGAACTTCAGTACCAATTTCAATTTCCGCACCAAACTGGATTCAGCCGGGCAGGAGATCACAGCCGACCTGGATTTCATACAATATAAATCAACCAATGAGCAGCCGCTTACAAGTTCTTATTACGACAATATGGGGAACCTCAAACAGGCACCCGATGTACTGCTGGGAACCCTGCCATCGAATATAAAAATTTACAGCGGTAAGGTTGATTATACATTGCCATTAAAAAAAGGCGCAAAGTTTGAAGCAGGGGTAAAGTCAAGCTATATTACCAATGACAACAATGCCCGTTACGACAGTTTAAAAACAGGATATGCGGTAATGGACAGTGCCCGCAGCAATCACTTTATATATGATGAGAATATCAATGCAGCATATGTAAACTACAGCAGGCCATTGGGTAAAAAATGGAGTGCCCAGCTGGGGTTAAGGGTAGAAAATACCTTCGCAAACGGTATCTCAAAAGGATACAGTTTCAATACCGTTCAAAATAAATTTGAATACACTGAAACGAAATTCAAAAGAACGTATACGCAACTGTTCCCCACGGTTTACCTGCAATACACTGCCAGCGAAAAAAACCAGTACGTGATCAATTACGGCCGCAGGATCAAAAGGCCCGATTACCAGGACATGAACCCTTTCGTAAATTTTCTCGACAGGTACACATTTCAGCAGGGTAACCCTAACCTGAGCCCGCAGTTTGCACACAATATTGAGTTGAGCCATACCTACAAAGGGTTCCTGACCACAACGGTAAATTATACATCAACCAACAATATCATTCAGCAGGTGCTGGAACAAAATGACCTGACCAATGAAACATATATCAAGAAGGCGAATATTGCCACTGCAAATCAAATAGGCCTGT
>CAZBIK010000192.1:0-7218 GCA_964491955.1 uncultured Ferruginibacter sp. | reverse complement strand
TCAGCCTGACAGTCTATTTTAAGCAGAAGTCCGTTTTTTAAACTGTACCACTACCGTAAATAAATACACAGCATGGTTTCAATGAAAATATTTTATTTTTAATGATCAGTTAAACTATAAATACCCTGTATGAAGCAAATGTTACTTGTTATTCCGGCTTTGATCTTTTTTGCATGCACTGCTGTGGCGCAGGATTACAATAACCCGGGCGAATACATGGATGCCATCAGCAAACAGCGGGAGAATGTTTCCAAAAAATTTATGGCCTATGCCAGTGCGTCTGCACACGGAAAAAAGGCAAAGAAAGTGGAGAGCCTGCGTGCCAAACTGCTGGATGAAGTGCAGGAAGCCCGGATGAATATAGCCAGCCTCCCATCATACAAAGGTGATAAAAGTTACCGCGACAGTACCGTAAGTTTTATCAAACTGTATTACCATGTGCTGAATGAGGATTACAGCAAGATCATCAATATGGAAGAGATCGCTGAACAGAGTTATGATGATATGGAAGCTTACATGCTGGCACAGGAAATGGTAGATAAAAAACTGGCCGAAGGAAACGATAAAATGCAGCTGGCCACCGAAACCTTTGCTGCAAAGAATAATATCACGTTAACCAAAGAAAGTTCCGACCTGTCGGAAAAAATGAAACAGGTAGGCGAAACCAATAAATATTACAATGCCGTTTACCTTATATTTTTTAAGGCCTATAAACAGGAAGGATATTTGATGGAGGCCGTTTCTAAAAATAATATTACCGGGATCGAACAAAATAAGAATGCTTTATTGAAATATGCACAGGAAGGGCTGGAAAAACTGAAGTCCCAAAAACCATTCCAGGGCGATGGGGCCCTGTTGAACGCCTGCAAAACTGTAATGGATTTTTATGTAAGGGAAGTCAATGAAAAGCTGAACACCATCAGTGAATTTTACCTTATCCAGGAAAGGTTTGAGACCATTAAAAAGGAATTTCAGAAAAAGAGCAGCCCCACTAAAGAAGAAGTGGATACCTACAATAAAAGTGTAAAGGACATCAATGCAGCTTCCGAGGCATTTAACAAAGCCAGCCAGTCATTCAATAAGGAACGCAATAATATTTTAAATGACTGGAATAAGGCGGTGAAGGTATTCTTTGATGAGCACACACCGCATTACAATTAAGTGAATTTCTAGGTGTTTCTCAGTTGTTACCTATGTGCCTATGTGGTTCAATAAAAATATATCCGGATATAGTAAATAAAAATGACGGGGTTTATTACCACATTTTATACATTGCACATGAATTAATATCTCTTAAAATATGTATACTTTAAATCTTCCTTTACAGGTTTTGGGCCAATGAGAAAATACGAAGACAGTTACCAGCATAAAGGGATGCGCAAAAAACTGATGGACCTGTTGCGGGAAAAGGGCATCAGCGATGAGAACGTGCTGGAAGCCATGAACAATATTCCCCGGCATTATTTCCTGGACAGCGCCTTTGACAAGATCGCTTATGAGGACAGGGCCTTTCCCATCAGCGAAGGGCAAACCATCTCGCAACCTTATACCGTTGCCTACCAAACCCAGTTGCTGCAGGTAAAACCCAACGACAAGATCCTGGAGATCGGCACCGGCAGTATATACCAGGCCACCGTTTTGGCCGAAATGGGCGCCAGGGTATTTACCATCGAACGGCATAAAAAATTATTTGAAAAAACAAAGGATTTCATTTTTAAAAGTCAATATCCCAACCTTAAATTCTTTTACGGCGATGGATATGAAGGCCTGCCCACTTATGCACCCTTTGATAAAGTGATCATTACCGCAGCGGCTCCTTTCATTCCACCCAAACTGATCGAACAGCTGAAACCTGGCGGCATCATGGTGATCCCGGTTGATGAGGGTCCTTACCAGCGGATGCTGCGCATCACAAAAAATGCAGACGGAACAACTATGGAAGAAGCTTTTGATAATTTCAGCTTTGTGCCGATGCTGAGCGGGAGGAAGGGGTAAGCGGATTGTGGATTTTAGATTGACGATTGTAGATTTACTGAGTGTATGCTTGTGCTTGCTTAACTTTAAACCTTAAACCTTAAACCTTAAACCCTTCAACCCTTAAACCCTTCAACCCTTAAACCTCCCCATGCGCTTCTTCTCCAAAATAACCGTCTTCTGCAACCTCTGTTTTATTTTGTCGGTTGTATTTTGGTATGTGGAAATGCGTAACCGGAACAACGATAGCCGCGGGCAGGTGATCCCCTTGCCCTGGCTGGAGAATATCCTGGTGATCCTGGGTTATGGCGCCATCGTAGTGAATGCCCTTTTTTTAATATTGATCTTTATTTTCTATTCTTTTAAAACGGACATTAAAATTCCCCGCTGGATAATTATCTTTAACATCATCATTTTTGTGTGCCAGTTTTATTTTCATTTCATTTTCAAATAAGTTGAATGATACATCACATCCTCAGAGATAAAAGCACCAAGCTCTTTATTTTGCTGGCCGGTATTTTTATAACCAGCGCTTTGCTGGCCGAGGTGATCGGGGTTAAGATATTTTCGCTGGAAGATACCGTGGGCGTGCCCCGGGCCGATATCAACCTGTTTGGCAGCCCGTTCAGTTTTCATTTAACGGCCGGGGTTTTGCTATGGCCGGTTGTTTTTGTGATGACGGATATCATCAATGAATATTACGGCAGGCGGGGCGTTAAATTCCTGTCCTACCTCACCATCGGGTTGATCAGTTATGCATTCCTTATTTTTACCGGCGCCATCAGCCTTTCCCCATCCGAATATTTTTCAGTTGGACATGGCATTGATAAACCGGATAATGCCTTTCGCGGCATTTTTGGCCAGGGCATCTGGATCATCATTGGTTCCATGGTGGCTTTTTTGGTAGGGCAGGTGCTGGATGTATTTGTTTTTCACCGCATAAAAAAAATGACGGGTGAAAAAAACATCTGGTTAAGGGCAACCGGTTCTACCCTGGTATCCCAGCTGATCGACAGTTTTATTGTACTCTTTATTGCCTTTTATGTGGGCAAACGCATACAAACCGGGCAGGGTGATCCCTGGAGCCTGCACCAGGTACTGGTTACCGGCACCGGTAATTATATCTACAAATTTGTTGTAGCCATTTTATTAACTCCCGTCATTTACGGGGTGCATGCCTGGATCGAAAAATATTTGGGAAAGAACCTGGCTACTGATATGAAAAAAGCGGCCATGGGTGTGGAGTAATTATTACTTCTTCTTAATGAGCATATCCCGGTAAACCACCTGCAAGGCGTCCAGCAACATAGACTTCCGGACCTTAGCCAGTTCAAAAATGGTACAACCCTGCCTGCCCCAGGTGCCGGGTACAGGGTAGATAATGGTCTTATCAAAAGCACAAAATACAGATTGTTCGAGGGGAGACAGCATCAGCACAGCGATCTTCTTTTTTTCATCCATGGTGGCAATAATTCTTGTAACTGTTTTCCTGCCCTCCAGGTTAACCCGGAACGAAGTGCGCTCAAAATGAGGCAGTTCAATAACCCCGGGCAGTGAAAGCGCCATTAGCCTGAATGATTGTACTGTTACCATACATACCCGTTTTCTGTAAAATTAAACGATTGAAACCGGACCGGCCGGTCAATAGTTGTTATATAAATGCTACATATAAAAATATTGAAATTTGAAACAGCCGGTTCAAAAATTGATAAATTAAGGCAATAAGATTAACTTTACCGATAGCATTTAATTAACGCCATGCCCAATCTACTACTAAAGAATACTGCTTTTAAGAAAATTCATTTCCGGTTCTTATTGCTGCTTTTCCTGTTTTTGAGCGGCAGCAGGTTAACCTTTGCCCAATGCCCTCCCAATATTGATTTTGAAGAGCGGTCTTTTAACAATTGGGAATGCCTTTCGGGGAGTTTTCAAAATGGTGTAATCGATCTGTTACCCACAGCCCCTACTCCCGGGAGACATGATCTGATGTCGATACCGCCGGGAAACGGATTGGATCTATATGGAAACTTTCCAAAAAACTGCCCTAATGGTAGCGGAAATTCTATTAAGATCGGTGTTGAAACCACCGGGAAATTTGCTGATGAGGTTTCTTATACATTTACCATTCCTACCGGGCAAAATACATTTAATTTAATATACAATTACGCGCTTGTTTTAAACGATGCACAACATAGTCCTATAGACCAGCCAAGGTTAATGGTAACTGTTTTGAATATTACTGATAATACGCCATTGCCTTGCCCGTTAGATCCCATCATTGTTACCGGCAACCTGCCTGGTTTTTTCCTATCGCCTATCAGTGGACCTGGAAATACTGCAGTATGGTGTAAGAATTGGGCTGCATCGTCTATTAAACTTGATAACCTGGCCGGGAAGACCATTAAACTCAGTTTTACTGTTACAGGTTGTGGGAGACCCGGAGGCACGCATTTCGGTTATGCTTATATTGATGTTAATTCAACCTGCAGCAGCGCATTTGACGGCGCCACTTATTGTCCTGATGATGCTTTTATCAATGTAACTGCCCCATTTGGTTACCAGGGATATAAATGGTGGAATATCAATGATCCTGCTACAATACTTGCAACAACACAGATCATTAATTTTACACCTCCACCAGCATCAGGTACTGTTTTACAGGTTGAAGTTACTCCTTATGCCGGTTATGGTTGTCCTGATATTTTTACAGCTTATTTATGGGATACATTAACGGTGATCTCAAATGCCGGGCCCGACCGCTTGTCCTGCCAGAATGCTCCGGTACAGCTCGGTATAAATCCAACACCGAACTTTATTTATTCCTGGAGCCCCATTACGAATTTAAGCAATCCCAATATTTCAAATCCCATTGCCACCCCGTCGGTCACAACCGAATACATACTAACGGTAACGAATGCAGGCGGAGGATGTCTCACCAGGGATACCGTGATCGTGAACGCGGCAGTCATCGATAATTCCATTACACTTACCGGGCCAAACACCATTTGTTCTGCAGGCCCCGAAACAGCCGTACTGGAAGTGGTGCTGCACGACAGCATTCAATGGTACCTCAACGGGGTCGCCATACCCGGGGCCAACCAAACCCAGTATAATGTGATCCAGAGCGGTGCTTATTATGCCACCCTGTTCAGTTTTACCGGCTGTAATTTAAGTACCGCAACACAGAATATAACCGTGAACGACAGCCCGGTTGCCGGATTCACTTCCAGTGCTGCCAGCCAGTGCTTTAACGGCAACCAGTTTGTTTTTACGAATACCAGTACCATCGCATCTGGTACCATGCAGTTCAACTGGGACCTGGGTGATGGAAATACTGCCACAACCGCTGACGTTACCCATAGTTATGCCATTGAAGGAACCTACATCGTTAAACTGGTGGTTACTTCCAATAACGGATGTATCGACAGCACGAGTTTTACAGTGATCGTTTATCCCAGCGCCATTGCCGGTTTTACGGTTGATATGCCAACTCAATGTGCCGAAACCAACCTGTTCACTTTTACCAACACCAGTACGGTTTCTTCCGGAAATATTACCTACCGTTGGGATATGGGCGACGGCACGATATTGACCACACAGGATGTAGTATACAGTTATGCTGCATGGGGAAACTATACCGTTCAGCTGATCGCCACCGCCGACCAGGGTTGTGCCGATACCACCAGTTTTAATGTAAGCGCATACCCTAAACCGGTTGCCGGATTTACCATCAATGCACCGGTACAGTGCTTTGGCAATAACCAGTTTATTTTTACCAATACCAGTACCATTTCTGCAGGTTCAGTATCGTACAACTGGGATCTTGGCGACGGGAATACAGCAAACACAACAGATGTTACGCACCAATATGCACAGCCGGGCGATTATATCGTAACATTGATCGTTACATCACAAAACGGTTGTGCTGATACGCTTTTCTACCAGGCAAAGGTCCACCCATACCCATTTGCAGGATTTGTATTGCAGGAACCCGGTTGTACCAACCTGCCTTTGCTGATCATCAACACCACCAATAACAACACGGCATCAACCCTGATTTATAACTGGGATTTTGGCAACGGGCAAAGTTCTTCCATGCGGAACCCGGTTTACAGTTACCCGGCACCGGGAAACTTTACCATTACATTATCTGTGAGTACGGCACAATGCCCGCTAACGGTTACTACCCATCAATTGCCGGTAAGTATTGATGCACCGCTGGCAGGTATCCGCTATCCGGATAAAGAAGCGATTTTTAATTTCCCCGAAAAACTACAGGCCAGGCAGATCGGAACTTCTGTTTTATGGACGCCGGCCACCAGCCTGGATGACCGCAACAGTTATACGCCGTATTTCAGGGGATTGCTTCCGCAACTCTATACCATCGAAATGAAAACAGCCAGCGGATGTATAACTGTGGATACACAGTATGTGCGTACCAAAAAGAAGATCGAGATCTATGTACCAACCATATTTACTCCCGGAAACGGCGATGGCCTCAACGATTATTTGCGGCCAAACCTGATGGGTTTTGTAAAGGTCAATTCATTCAGGGTGTATAACCGCTGGGGAAAAATGCTGTACCAGATGCAAAGCGACAGGCCGGGTTGGGATGGAAGGATAAACGGGCAACTGCAGGAAATGCAGACCGTGGTATGGATGATCGAAGCAGTGGATGTGGATGGAAAAGTGCACAAGCGGCAGGGTACTACGGTTTTGATGAGATAGGATACTTTTGGTACTGCAATGTATTTGTAATCTTTATACATGGTAAAATTGCGAAGCAACCGGTATTTGACGGGCGGCATTGACAATTCAGAACCAAAAGATTATATTTATGGGTAGTGATCGCTGAATAATGCCAACACTTCTACACCTGTTACCTGTTTATTTTAAGTCCCGGTTAAAATGTTTAATTCTCCTCATCATTTTCCTGGCTGCTGTTAATCCTATACAGGCCCAGTGCCCACCCAATATTGATTTTGAGAACGGTGATTTTACCAACTGGCAATGCTGGACAGGAGTAACCTATGTGAATGGCGCCAATGAAAATGTGATCGACCTGACGCCTTCGGTGGGGCCCATTCCAGGAAGGCATACCATGCTTTCATCATTTCCCGGGGATGGAAGGGATCCTTTCGGGCTGTTCCCGATGAACTGTCCTAACGGAAGCGGCAAATCCATAAAACTGGGAAATGATATGGGCGGTGCTGAAGCAGAAGGGGCCTCTTATACTTTTACCAT
>CAZBIK010000191.1:4785-7282 GCA_964491955.1 uncultured Ferruginibacter sp. | reverse complement strand
TCGCGGATCTTTGTACGGGTAATGGGACGCACGATCTTGTCGCGGTAATCATCCCCGGTTTCCATTAATAACCTTGGCGCATCAGCGCCAACCAGCCTGTACAATACGGTCAGGTCAATGGTTACTTCCAGCCCGTCGCTGGTCAATACCCTGATGGCATCATCTGCCGACTGGCTTCCCTCGTCATTAACACCCGTCATGGTATAGTTCTGTGTTTTTACATCCATCTTTTTTATTTCCAGCAAAGGATTCACAAAATGCAGGCCGCTGCCAAGCACATCCTGCTGAATATTGCCGAACAATATTTTAATACCCACTTCTCCCGGATCGATCTGCTTTACACTGGACGTAATGATACCCAGTAAAATAAAAAGGAAACCAACAATGCGGCCCGCAGACCTGAATTTTGCCAGGGCGGGATTGTCTTTTAATATGATCATGGAAGCAACCAGGATCAATATTCCTATTATGATTAAAAACATGGCAGGCAGGTTTTAGGTGAAATGATGTCTAAAATTATGCAATAAAAACGGGAATGGGTTTAAACACCTGTAATACTGGCAAACAGGAATTAATCTGTGATCCTGGATTTATGTAGCAGCGCTTCGATCAGCACATGATCAGTATGAATAGAAAAGGCGACAACCCATTCATTAAAATAAATGCATCGAAGGTTTAATGTATAAAACGTTCTATTATTACAAAGCTTTACCTTACCTGGATTGGTAAGCGCTGATTGTAAAAACTGCTCAAATTTGTTCAGCCATCGTAATCCGGCATTTTTTGTATTTTTCGATTCAATAAAATTTATCAGACCGGATAATGAAATAAATGCATCGATCGTATAATTAACCTGCATTATAAGTATCACGAATAGTTTGGTGAGCATGTTGCATGGAGATCATCCCGCTTTTCCGGCTTTTCTCGATCATCTGTATTAATTGTTCGGGAGAAATAGGTTTACCCGGAAGGAACAAATTGTTTTCGGCATCGTCTATTAAAGAAAGGTCCAGTTGATTTTGCCTGGCAAAAGCCAAAAGCTTTTCAATATTGGCTTTACTGGTATCGTTTAACTGGAAAAGCATACATAAATGTACAAATTCTTTTAATGCCTTGATGTTAAATCATATATATTAAACAAAAAAACCGCTCTCAATTTATTAGAAAGCGGTTAAAAAATAATACTCCAGGTTCCCCCTCATCCTGAGCGTAGTCGAAGGGCAGGGGGCGGAGGGGGTGTCGCTTAATTATTCAACATCAGCGGCATCACCAGCATCAGCAACTCTTCTCCTTCACCCTGCTCGGTTGGTTTAATGATACCGGCCTTGGTGGGCGTACTCAGTTCCATATTGATCTCGCCGGTATCTGCACCGCCCAGCATCTCAATTAAAAATTTTGCATTGAATGCAATTTGCAGGTCTTCACCATCATACTGGCAATCCATCCGCTCATTGCCTTCAAAACTGAAATCAACATCCTGGGCAGCCAGTTGCAGTTCGCTGCCGCTGATGGTTAACGCCACCTGGTTGGTGCTCTTGTTGCTGAACACACTCACCCGGCGCAATGCATTCTGAAAATCATTTTTGTTTACCGTCATCTTATACGGGTTGTCAACCGGTATCACCACTTTATAATCGGGGAAGCGGGCGTCTATCAGCCGGCAAACCAGTTCGGTGCCGCCGTGTTTTACAAACAAGTGATTGCTGTTATAGGAAATGTTCAGTTCATCATCGTTATCAGGTAATGCGCTTTTTAACAGGTTCAATGGTTTTTTGGGAACGATGAATGAATCTTTTTTCGGGCAACTTACATCGCTGCGGGTGTAGCGCACCAGCCGGTGGGCATCGGTTGCCACAAAGGTGATCGATTTTTTATCCAGCTCAAAGAATACACCCGTCATAGCCGGGCGAAGATCGTCGTTGCTTACTGCAAACAAAGCCTTGTTGATGGCGGTAACCAGTGCTGAAGAACTCATGGTAAATGCATTGGCATCATCTGCAGCCGGTTCTTTGGGGAAATTATCCGGCGTTTCACCCATCACTTTATACTTACCGTTATCGCTGGTGATCTCCACCGCAAATTTGTCATCAATATTAAAGGTGAGCGGCTGCTCGGCAATATTCTTTAAAGAGTCGAGTAAAATTTTTGCAGGGATACATACTTTACCCCGGTCCTTTGCCTCAATGTCAAGGTGAACTTTCATAACTGTTTCCAGGTCGGTGGCAACCACGGTCAGCTTGTTCTTTTCAATTTCAAACAAAAAATCTTCCAGTATGGGTAAAACGGTATTGGCATTAATAACGCCGCTGATCTGTTGTAACTGCTTTAGCAGGGCCGAAGAGGAAACGATGAACTTCATAATAGTAATTTCTTTAGATGGCAAATATAAAATTAACAGGGCTAAATGTACGGGCTATTTTTAAACAATTTCCGGTCAGCCAAATTTTAGATCATTTTCCCGGGCAACCCGCTGTAAAAACAAGTTTTTGATTTTAAC
>CAZBIK010000191.1:0-4685 GCA_964491955.1 uncultured Ferruginibacter sp. | reverse complement strand
CACATGGCTTAATAAGTTTTCCTTGTGCACAATATTAAATAAGTTTATATTGTTAATGACAAGGCCCCGGCAAAGCCCCTGTTACCAAAATTTATATTTATGAAAAAACTCCTCCTGTTGCTTTTTACAGCATGCTGCTGTACTGTATCTTTTAGCCAGGCCCAACAGATAAAAATTGTAAACTTTACTGTAAAGAACAGGCTGCCGGCTGTTATTGACAGCTGGGGCAATACCCCGGGATCGCTGCTGCTGGTGGCGCAAATGCCGCCGGGTGTGCGCTTTAACGGGATACGCCTGGTGTTGCAGATCCGTTCCGGCGGGGCTATCATTTGCAGCAACAACAGTACAGGGGGCATACCGGTCGACAATTTTACCACACGTACTTTTTCTGCCAATGAACTGCTGGGTGCCTTTTCGGGCTGCCCCAACCTGAAAGAAGGCGACTATACCATTTGTGCACAGTTCTTTATGGAGCGCAGGGAGATCAGCAATGAAGTTTGCAAACCGTTTAAAGTTGAAACGCCCAAAGAAACCGATTTTGCACCACCCACCCTGGTAACTCCCGAAAACGGTAAAAGGTTCCTTAAAAAAGATATGCTGAAACCGGTGATGTTCAGGTGGACACCCCTTGTACCAAGGCCAACAGAACCGGTCACCTACCGTTTAAAGGTTTGGCAACTGATGGAAGGGCAGAACGGATTGCAGGCCATGAGGGCTAATCAACCCATCGTTTCAAAAGATGCAGAAAACCTTACCCAGGCTGTGGTTACCAATTTATATACGGGCCCCTGCAAACCGCCATACCTCTGCGATTTTATATGGACCGTACAGGCCCTTAACCGCGAAGGAAAACCAATGGGCCGAAACAACGGGACCAGCGAGCCTTTTACTTTTAAAATACTGGATGATAACATCAATACAAAGATCGACAGCGTGCATGTGGGTTGTTGTATAAACGGAAAACAAACCGTGTATGTTAAAGTGAATAACATGCATCCAACAAATCCCGCACAGGTTACAGCCATCAAATACCGGGTGAACGGTACCGGCCCGCTTACTATATTATCGCCCACGGTACCTGGCATTCCTTTTACCATCAACGCCAATTCATCGCAGGCATTTACCGCTTCCATCAATTGTGTGGATAGCATGAAGACGATCAAGTTCCTGGTGGAAACCATCTGGCCAACCGACCCGGATAATATCAACAATGAAACGGCCTGGGATACCCTGCATTGCCGCTGCGATGCCTGTGATGAAAAGAAATTCATTTTAAATGCCCCGGCACCGGGAAATATTTCCACCGTAAACAATACCCTTGCATTCAGCCAGCCCATAACGGTTACCACTACACCGGCAAAAACGATCAAGAACATAACAGCCGAACTGGTGTATTTTGAAATGGTACCCGAACATGACCACTGCAATCCGTGCCATAAAGATCGAACTGCTTACGGGCCTTTTACCAACGGCACCAACAGCCAGCAATGGAACGGGCCGCAGCAAACGCTGAATATAAATATCACAACCCCGCAACTTACACCCTGCTGCAGTGCCGTATTCAGGTGGTGCATACGATATAAGATAGAGTTTACCGATTGTACATCCTGTAACAAACTGGTATGTTACGAAAAGCGAAAAGAAGGATGTGAAAAAGTAAACCCTGATAAAAACTCCAAATAAACTGCCATGAAGAAAATATTCATTATACTGACAACGCTTTTTGTAACAGCCAATACTTTTTCGCAGGTAAATACCTGTTGCCCGCAATTCAGCCTTAAGCAAATGGGCGATATCATGCCCTGCCAGGGCGACAGTACCTGTTTTAAAGATCCGCACCAGGGAGGCGGAAACCCGGGAGGAGCGGGGCCTTCCATACAAACGATAACTGCCTGTAAAAATTCGGCGCAAACCTATTATGTGTTTCCCAACCTGCCCGGCTTTACATTTACCTGGACGGTTGTAGGCGGAACACCTGCCCTTTCAACCGGCAATCCTAAAGTGATCAACTGGGGCAACGGAACAGAAGGTTTGATACAGGTGATCATTACCGATGCCAGCGGCAACTGCAGGGATACCATTACCCGGAAAGTATGTTTACTCAATTCGCCGGTTGCATCTTTTACAACAGCGCCTTCAACAACGGTTTGTGCAAACAGCACACCCATCACATTTAGCAGTACTTCGCTTGGGGCCAACAGTTATATATGGGATTTCGGGGATGGCTCAGGTTATTCCGGGGCAAATCCACCCCCACATATTTATACAACACCCGGCACTTATACTGTTTTACTAACGGTTTCGAATGGCGGCGGTGGTACCGGCGGCCCGGCAGGGGAAAGCAGGTGCGGTTGTACCGATACGGCCACCGTAGTGATCACGGTATTGGCAGGCACAGGCCCCAAAATTGTTCCGGGTTGTAAACAGATGCTTTGTCCCGGCGATACATCAACCTATTGTGTTACCACCGGCTGCGCACCTTTTAACTGGACCGTTAACGGCGGCATCATCATCAACAACACCGGCAACTGCATCACCGTGCAATGGAATGCAACACCACCGGTCAATTTTCCTGCATCAGTTTCTGTTACTACCGGTTGCGGGGGAATTTGTGGTAATGCAGCAACATTAATTGTTCCGGTTTTATGGAACAATATGCCAATCAGCGGCCCCGACACTGTATGTGTAGGTGCAACAGGCACGTATGCACTGCCGGCAATGCCGGGTACTTTTTATACCTGGACCGTTAGCGGGGGAGGCGGCACTATTGTTGGCCCCAATCTGAATACGCCAAGCATCAATGTGCTTTGGAGCGGACCTGCAGGTAATGCAACTGTTACCTGTAGTTATAATAATCCTTATTCGGGTTGCAGCGGTACTTCAACCAAAATAATAAAAGTGAGAAACAGGTTTATGGCAACAGGGCCATCACCTGTTTGTACGGGCAATACAGGCTATTACAGTGTTACCGGGGGAGGCCTTGCTAACTGGACCATCTTCCCGTTAACCGGGTATACGGTAGGAGGCTCCATGACCAATGTTCCGGGGATTTCTGTTAACTGGACAACAGCCGGCAATTATACCATTACTGCAACAGCGGCAAATGCAGGTCTATACTGTAATCCCAATGCCATAATTAATGTGGTTGTTAACCCAACCCCGGTATTAAATAATATAATTGGCCCGGCTTCCATTTGCCCTGGTTCCTATTATACATACAGCGTAAGCAGTAATATGACCGGCCCGTTTGTATGGACCCCGTCAGCAAACGGTACCGTTATTTCACAGATGGGTACCAACAATGATTCGGTGATCGTACAGTGGAATTTAACAGGCCCGCATTCTTTATCTGTTTCACAAACAGTGAATGGATGTACCGGCACAAAACTGTTGCCATCAATAAATAATATATCACCGGTAACCATTTCGGGTGCGGCTAATGTTTGCCGTGATCAAATCCCTTACCCGATCTATACTGCCACTGGGGGCTTACCTCCCGGCAGTTATACCTGGTCCGTTTCACCGGCAGCAGCAGGAACCATCATGGGCGGACAGGGCACAAACCAGGTCTCGGTTTTATGGCACGGGGGAGTAACTCCCGGTACAAGCAGCGCAACACTAAGTGTGGTGATCTGTAATTATACGGCGGTTAATTACCCGGTTACCATTACCACGCCGCCAAATCTTACGGTATCCCGGTCCGGTAGCTTGTGTACTTTGCCCGGGGTAACCCTTTCCGTTAGCCCGTCGTTACCCTGCTACCAGTGGTAATTGAACGGGGTGGCCATTAGTGGCGCTACGGCCGCAACATATATTGCTACAACCTATGGATATTATGAAGTAAAATGCCCCTCGCAATGCAGCGGCTATGGCGGTATTTTTATCCCGAGGGAATATATTCCGAATGTGTCCATTACGGCAAACAATAAACGGATCTATTGTATTGGTGAAACCATCAGCCTCACTTTATTTTCAGCAGCCGGCGGCGCCTGTACTTTCCAGTGGTTTAAAAATAACCTGCCCCTGGGTGCGCCAGTTGGGGTAAACAGCCCGCTTAATGTTACAACGGTTGGCAATTATTACCAGGTGGTCAGTTGCGGCAATTGTAAGGATACATCCAATACCATAAAAATTGATACGGTTACCTGTACCCCGGCACCGGGTTGTGATTTTTCTTTAGTGCCACCGCAATTCAATAACAATATGGATAAAGCGGGCCCTTCTATGAACGATCCGGTAGTTGATGCAGCCGCTTTTACGGCTACCTTAAATATCGGTCCGCCAACCAATTATTGTAACAACCCGCAGTTTTCTGCTGTTTACAGTTTAACATCGCCCCATTCTCTGAATTCAGGCATTCACTGGAACTTTGGTGACGGCGGAACATTTTCCACAACCACAAGCGGAGGATTTACACCGGCACATACGTATACGGCTGTGGGCATTTATGTGGTATCCGCATATATTGATGTTAACTGTCCGCCTCCGCCTACCCCGCATATTTGCAGGCTGGTAGATACCATACATTATGTGGTTCCCATTGCCGCTAATTTTGGAACTACGGTGAACTGCGAAAAAGTTTACCTGAACAATTTGTCATCTGTTATATCTGGATGCAGCATTACCAATTATGCCTGGAGTGCAACAGGTCCGGGCAGCATATCTTTTTCAAACCCGGCAGAAGC
>CAZBIK010000190.1:0-7384 GCA_964491955.1 uncultured Ferruginibacter sp. | reverse complement strand
GATGGGTCAAGTTCATTAAACACGTGGTACATCGGGAAACTTTCTTTGGCGATCATTTCATTATATGCATTCATCACCGCATGGTTCAGGTAAGCGCTTTTAATAAAGCGGTTGTTCACAAAAAAATACTGATCGCCCCGTGTTTTCTTGGCTGTATCCGGTTTCCCTACAAAACCATAAATATTCATGTAATCGGTGTGTTCCTGCACCGGCACCAGTTTGGCGGCATAACTGTTGCCCAGCAACTGCACAATCCGCTGTTTCATGTTGCCTTTCTCCAAATGAAACACCTGCTGGCCATTGCTGGTAAATGAAAAGAAAATTTCGGGAAACGACATGGCCACCCTGATGAATTCATCCACAATATGCCTGAGCTCGGCAGCATTGCTTTTTAAAAAGTTCCGGCGTGCCGGTACATTGAAAAAAAGATTCTTCATGGCAATGCTGGTACCGGTTGGCACGGCTATGGGCTCCTGCCTGGTCACCTGGCTGTTTTCTATTTCAATAAAAACACCGGTCTCATCTTCAGCCCTTTTTGATTTTAATTCAACCTGTGCCACGGCAGCAATACTTGCCAGTGCCTCGCCCCTGAAACCCATGGTTTTGATCCTGAACAGGTCTTCAATATTTTTTATTTTGGAAGTGGCGTGGCGCTCAAAGGCCATCCGTGCATCTGTTTCACTCATCCCATTACCATTATCTATCACCTGTACGAGGGCCTTGCCTGCATCATTTACAATAAGTTTAACTTCGCCGGCGCCTGCATCCACGGCATTTTCCAGCAGTTCCTTAACGGCACTGGCGGGCCTTTGGATCACTTCTCCTGCTGCGATCTGGTTGGCAATGTTATCCGGTAATAATTGAATGATATCGGGCAAAATCCTGTAATTTAGAACAACAAAAATAACACATCCTGTTCACTATAAAATTTTTAGACCCCTATGCGGAAATTTCAGTTATTCCTGTTTGTTTTTTTAAGCCTCAACAGCTTTGCACAGCAAAATTCCGCTTCCGTTTGGGTTGACAGTGTTTTTAAAACACTTTCCCGGGATGAACAGATCGCACAGTTAATGGTGGTACGCCTGTCAACCATAGATTCCAGGACAAAAACGGTAACTTTTTTTGACAGTGCAGTTTCAGAACTGGTAAAACAATACAATATCGGCAGTATCTGCCTTTTCCAGGGAAGCCCGGTTAAACAGGCTACCATCATCAATGGATTACAGGCCATTGCAAAAACACCATTGCTGGTAACCATCGATGCCGAATGGGGCGTAGGTATGCGCATGACCGACAGTGTGCTGGCCCTTCCCAAACAAATGATGCTGGGCGCTGTACAGGATTCATCCATTGCCTACGAATATGGAAGAATTGTGGCGGAACAATGTAAACGGGTTGGGGTGCAGGTAAATTTTGCACCGGTAGTTGATGTGAACAATAACCCGGATAACCCGGTGATCAATGACCGCAGCTTTGGAGAAGATAAATACAAAGTGGCTTCCTTTGGAATTCAATACATGAAAGGCATGCAGGATAATGGCGTAATGGCCTGTGCCAAACATTTTCCGGGTCATGGCGATGTGTCGGTGGATTCGCATTACGATCTTCCGGTGATCAACAAAACCATGGCGCAACTCGAAGCGCTGGAATTATATCCCTTCCGCGAAATTTTCAGGGCCGGTGTTGGCAGTGCGATGATCGCCCATTTATATATACCAGCCATCGATACTACAAAAAACAAAGCCACATCGCTTTCAAAAAATAATGTCACCGGTTTAATGAGGGATCAACTGGGTTACCAGGGATTGACATTTACGGATGCGCTGGAAATGCAGGGTGTCAATAAATTTTTCCCCAATGGAGAAGCTGCAGTTGAATCATTGATCGCCGGGAATGACATGCTTTGTCTGCCCGGGGATGTACCGCTGGCCATTACAAAAATAAAATCGGCGATAGACAGCGGAAAATTAAGCTGGGATGATATTGCCCTGCATTGCAAAAAAGTGCTGATGGCTAAATATGAATATGGCCTGGCCGGGTTAAAACCCATCAATACCGAAAATATAACCATTGACCTGAACAGGGATGTGAGCAGCATGCGGAAACTGATCGCGGAAAATGCCCTGACCGTTTTGAAAAAAACAGATGCAGTTTTTTTCCCGATGGCTGCTAAAACTGCCCCGGCCAAAACTGATGTAGTTTATATATGTATCGGCACAAATACCGCAAATGCCTTTGCAAAACGTATGCGTAACGACTACAATGCCGATGTGATCAATTTTGATTATAAAGCAGATGCGGCCGAGATCGCTTCCATTGTTGCAAAAACAAAAGCGAATTATAAACAGGTTGTCATCGGTGTGCACGGATACAACCGTACCCCGGCAAATAATTTTGGCATCAGCAATAATGCCGTTACCCTGGTTACACAGTTACAGCAGCAGACAAAAGCGGTTACTTTTATTTTTGGTAACCCGTATGCCATTAAGAACTGGTGCGGGGCAAAAAATTTAATCGCCTGTTACGAAGATGATGAGATCATCCAGAACACGGCCATAGACCTGTTGCAGGGAAAAATTGCCGCCAAAGGAAAATTGCCGGTCACGGTCTGTGAGCAGTTCACATACGGCACGGGCATTGAATTAAAAGCATCTGCGGTACCTGTAAAACGGGCCAGGAACTACCTGGATGAAGCTAAGCTCAGCATCATTGATTCCATAGCGGCCGATGCCATTGACAAAGGTGCTACACCGGGGGCTGTGGTGCTGATTGCAAAAGATGGTAAAATTATTTTCCACAAAGCCTACGGCAATTATACTTACGATAAAACAGAAACCGTAAATACAGAATCCATTTTCGATATGGCATCTGTTACAAAGATCTGCGCCACCACCATTTCTGTAATGAAGTTATATGATGAAGGCAGGCTCGATCTAAAAAAAAAGCTTGGTGATTACCTGCCCTGGGTGAAAGGAACCAACAAGGAAAATTTAACCATCAAAAATATTTTACTCCACCAGGCAGGGCTGGTTGCCTATATTCCTTTTTATAAAGAAACACTGGAGCCCGATGGAAGACCTTCCTCTAAATATTTTACAGCTGCAAAAAATGATTCATTCCATATCAGGGTTGCAAAAGACCTGTACATGCGCACCGGCTGGCGGGATACTTTATATAAACGGATACTGGAAAGTCCGCTTGGCCGCACAGGCAGGTATATCTACAGCGATAATGATTTTATCTTTTTAGGCAAGATCGTTGAAGCCATCAGTGGCCTGGCATTGAATGATTATGTGGAAAAGGAATTTTACCGGCCCATGGGATTAACAACTGCCGGGTTTAAGCCAACAGAACAATTTCCTTTACAAAGAATTATTCCTACAGAACAGGAAAAACATTTCCGTTTACAATTGCTGCGTGGTGATGTGCATGATCCCGGTGCAGCTATGTTTGGCGGAGTAGCCGGTCATGCAGGATTATTCAGCAATGCCTATGATATGGCCATCATAATGCAAATGCTGTTGAATGAAGGAACTATCAATGGCAAAAGATATTTGAGTAAGGAAACCATCAACCTGTTTACCGCCTACCACAGTCATTTCAGCAGGCGTGGTTTTGGTTTTGATAAACCTGAGAAAGACAATAACAGGCGCCCTGATCCTTATCCATGCCTTACGGCTTCACCACTTACATTCGGGCATACCGGGTATACAGGCACCTGTGCCTGGGCCGACCCGGAATATAACCTGGTTTATATTTTTTTAAGCAACCGGGTAAATCCTGATGGGGGCGAAAACAGGAAATTGCTTACGATGAATGTGCGTACCAATATCCAGGAAGCAATCTATAAGGCGATGGGGTTTTAATCTCAGATCTCTTCCGAACTCTCCGGCAAATGATCATACTCTCCCTTCACGGCAAAGTAACCAAATATCATCAGGCCAATGGCAATGGGTGTAAATATGGTGATGATGATGATCCAGGGTACGGGCTGGTTTATATCCTTGGTGCCGCCGCTGTTTATATTATGTATGGCGCTGCTCACCAAGAAATAAATGATCAGCGGGGCAATGATGATCCACACCAGGCCCATTATTTTTTTTACTGTATTCATAAAAATATTTTTTGCCGGGAAGACGTCTTCCCGTCTTCCCGTCTTCCCGGCATATTTTTTTAATCGTTTACGTCTTTATCAATTTTATTAGAAAGGTATAATGCACCAATGATAAAACACAGGGCTGCCACACCAATAGGATACCACAATCCAACCAGCGGATCTTTCACAAACGTGGTTGCCAGCAGCGTTGCAATGAATGGCACCAGGCCGCCAAACACACCATTGCCGATATGATAAGGCAGGCTCATAGAAGTGTACCTGATCTTTGTGGGAAACAGTTCCACCAGGAATGCCGCAATGGGGCCATAGGCCATGGTTACAAAAATGATCATTACCCAAACCAGGGCGATGAATTTCCATTTGAGTGCCGTTGACAATACCTTGTCTGAATAAACAGGTTTCTTATCCACCCGGATAAAAGATCTAACCTGGTTCACCGGGACCGTATCAGCACTGGTTACAGAGAATTTTCTTCCATCCCTTAGTGCCCAGTCTGTTTTACTGTGCTCTACAATTACATTCAAACCCGGGTCAGCATTTTTAATGGTATCTGTTTTAATGACGTTTGCAGTTACAGCAGAATTGGCCATTCTTAATCCGTCTGTTTTCCAGGTATTGTTGTTGGTGGCCTTTAAAAAAGTGGCAAATATCGGCCGGTAAAAGATCACACCCAGCAACATACCGGTAAGCATGATCCATTTTCTGCCAATCTTATCACTGAGCCAGCCAAAGAATAAAAAGAAAGGTGTTGCCAGCCCGATCGCCCATAATAAAATTTCACGGTTCTGCATAAATTCCAGCTTCACGGTGTTCTCTAAAAAACTCTGTGCATAAAACTGCCCGGTGTACCAGATAACCCCCTGTCCCATTACCGCACCAAACAATGCCAGCAACACCATTTTAAAATTTCCCTTATGCCCGAAACTTTCCTTGATGGGATTAACAGATGTGGTTCCTTCTTTTTTTAGTACCGCATACAGGGGCGACTCACTCATCTTTAAACGGATATAAATGGAAACACCCACCAGTAAAATGGATATCCAGAACGGGTAACGCCATCCGCCCCATTCTGCATTGAAAGCAGCCTCGCTCATATTTGTTTTTACCAGCAGTATGATGCCCAGCGCAACAAACAAACCCAGTGTGGCTGTGGTTTGTATCCAGGCAGTAAAATATCCGCGGCGGCTTGCCGGGGCATGTTCTGCCACATAGGTTGCTGCTCCTCCATATTCGCCACCCAGTGCAAGTCCCTGGATCAGTCTTAACAGCAAAACCAGCAATGGCGCTGCTATGCCTATTGATTTGTAACCGGGTACCAGGCCAATTAAAAAAGTTGAAGCGCCCATTAAAACGAGTGTAAGCAGGAAAGTATATTTCCGGCCAACCAGGTCACCCAGGCGGCCAAAGACCAAAGCGCCAAATGGCCGTACTAAAAACCCGGCAGCAAAAATGGCCAGTGTGCTCAATAAAGCCGCTGTTGTATTTCCTTCGGGAAAAAACTGGATGGAGATGGTTTTGGCCAGCATCCCAAAAATGTAAAAATCGTACCACTCGATCAATGTCCCCAGCGAGGATGAAAAAATGATCTTGCCAATTCCTTTTTCAGGTGATGCAGCCATATTTGTTTTTTAATTCCTTTTTAAAGGAATGTAATGATAAATATATTAAATTGGGCATAAAGAAAATTGATCAAAATGTCATACCCTTACCAGATCACATCATTGGAACAGTACCACGAAGATTACAAAAAAAGCATAGAAGATCCTGAAAAATTCTTCGGGAACGTTGCCGAAAACTTTCAATGGCACAAAAAATGGGATCGGGTGCTGAACTGGAATTTTACCGAACCTAAAGTGGAATGGTTTGCCGGTGCCAAACTCAACATCACTGAAAACTGTATTGACCGTCACCTGGCAACCATGGCTGATAAACCTGCCATCATCTGGGAGCCCAATAACCCCGAAGAAAGAACCCGTACCGTTACCTATGCCCGTTTGCATAAGCGGGTTTGCCAGTTTGCACAGGTGTTGAAAAACAATGGTGTTAAAAAAGGCGACCGTGTTTGCATTTATATGGGCATGGTGCCCGAGCTGGCTTATGCCATTTTGGGCTGCGCACGCATCGGCGCCATACACAGTGTGATCTTTGGCGGTTTCAGTGCACAAAGCATTGCCGACAGGCTGTATGATGCACAGGCCGAATATATTGTTACCTGCGATGGCGCATACCGTGGCGGAAAAGACATTCCATTAAAAAGCATCATTGATGATGCGCTGATCGGCAACCGTACCATAAAAAAAGTAATAGTTTATACCCGTACCCGCACACCGGTATCGATGCTGAAAGGAAGGGATGTTTGGTGGGAAGATGAAATGGAATTTGCATTGGAACAGGTTGAAAAGGATGGCCTGTCTTCTTTTCCGGCCGAAGTAATGGACGCAGAGGACCCCTTGTTTATTTTATACACTTCGGGCAGTACCGGTAAACCAAAGGGCGTGGTACATACGGGTGCCGGGTATATGATCTGGGCCAATTACACTTTTGTAAACGTGTTTCAATACAAACCCGGCGACGTATTTTTTTGTACCGCTGATATCGGATGGATAACCGGTCACAGTTATATTTTGTACGGACCTTTAAGCGCTGGCGCTACCAGCCTGATGTTTGAAGGCATACCCACCTGGCCAACTGCCGGCAGGTTTTGGGATATTGTTGATAAATACAAGGTCAATACATTATACACCGCACCTACGGCTATACGCAGTTTAATGAGCTATGGTGCGGACCCGTTAAAAAACAAGGATCTCTCTTCTTTAAAAATACTGGGCACCGTTGGCGAACCCATCAACGAAGAAGCCTGGCATTGGTATGATGAACATATCGGCCGGAAAAACTGCCCCATCGTGGATACCTGGTGGCAAACGGAGACCGGGGCCTGCCTCATCAGTAATATGGCCGGTATAACCCCGTCGAAACCCGGGTGGGCAACATTGCCCATGCCCGGTGTACAACCTGTATTGGTTGATGAGAACGGAAATGAAATAACAGAGAAAGATGAAAACGGTATGATGAAGGGAAACCTTTGCATTAAAGCGCCCTGGCCCGGCATTTTAAGAAGCACCTGGGGCGACCATGAAAGATGCCGTACCAACTATTTTGCCACATACCCCGGTCTGTATTTTACCGGCGATGGTGCCATTAAAGATGCAGCGGGCAATTACAGGATCACCGGCAGGGTTGATGATGTACTGAACATCAGCGGCCACC
>CAZBIK010000189.1:0-7400 GCA_964491955.1 uncultured Ferruginibacter sp. | reverse complement strand
CAAGGTCCTCAGCGGCCCGCCTCCCGGTTTCTGCTCCGCCATTCATATAACCCTGGAAATCGCTGCTGCAATGTTCGCCCGCAAAGAACATATTGCCAACCGGTTCTATTTCGGCGCCGCCAATGGTTGTCCATTGCCCGGGTTTGTAACAGGCATAACTGCCTAGCATAAACGGGTGTGTGGGCCAGTAAAAAATCTTATTGATGCCGTTGTAATTTTCTGCAGCGCCGGGAAATATATTTTCCAGTTGCGCAACATATTCATTCACTTTTTCGGGTACCGGTTTATCGGCCATCTGGTCACTCATGATGCCACCGGTTAAAAAAGTATATCCGCCCGCTGTTCCTGGCTGCAACTGCGATCCGTCCCAACCCAGTTGAAAAGGCTGGTCGGTAAACACCTGGCCACTGGCCCCCTGTTTGCGCCAGTAACGGTTTTTAAAACCGGCAAACATCTTGGCATTCCTGCCATAACCCAGTTCGGCGATACATTTTTTCTTTACATCTGTGAGTCCGTCGATTTCCAGGGTAATGCTGCGCAGTTTTGTAAAAGGGATGGTACATACCAGGTAATCGAATTTTTGCGTGTGCCCGTTGGTGAAACTGACTTCATACCCCCTTCCCTCCGATCTAATTTTTGAGACTTCATGCCCTGTTTTTACCGGGGGAATTCGTTTGGCCAGTTCATCCACAATGCGCTGGTTGCCCCCTGCGATCTTATACCGTTCATCGCTTTCGCCAAACAACTCTTCCCCTGCGTGTTCGGGGTCAAACAAGAACAACAGGTTTATGGCAGACTGTTCTGCAATATCCAAACCATATTCCGTGGTGAATGCCACATCAAGCATATTCCGCAGCCAGCCGCTAATGCCCTTTGCATCGAGGTATTCGGCTATGGACAGTTTATCAAAGGTATCGGCATTGCCATAGTTCCTGTAGGTGATGGTATCGGGCAGCGAATCAATATCTGCCTTGATGCTTTGCACATAGGGTTGCAATGCCTTCACCAGGTCTTCGGCATTATATTTTTTCCCGCCGAAATGAAAGATCTGCCGGGTAAGTTTATTATCCTTTTCAGTATCTACCAGTGCAAGGCCAAATTCCTTTGCGAGGTTTAAAATATCGGTATGGTTGCTGTCCACAAACTCCCCGCCCAGTTCGGTGGTAATGCCTTTACCCATCATGCCGGTTGCCGTGTACATCCGGCCACCCGTTCTGCTGCTGGCTTCAAAAACAGTTGACTGTATTTTGGCATTCTGCAACACATAGGCGGCATGCAAACCGGCAACACCGGCGCCAAGAATGCCGATCGAAAATTTTTGCGTTTCGCCGGCAAGGCGTTCCAGGTAACCCGAATGGGCCATCGCTCTGGTTGTTGCCAAACCGGCGGCCCCCATCAAAGCCTTCCGTAAAAAATCCCTGCGGGAAGCATCCATCCTGTCGGTTTTTGCTGAACCGGGTTCGTTTTTTTGCAATGCCTGTGTAAATGCTTTTTGTAAAATGCGCAGCAGGCCTGTTTTGGGTTTTTTCATACAGCAATTTTTCTGATCATGAATTGGTGAATAAAAATTGGTAGTGTCGCAGTTTGAAATACCACTTTAATTAGTGAGCTGTCAGCCTGCCTGTACCGATTATATCGGGACAGGCAGCATGACAATTTTCCAAACTGAGACACTACCTAAAAATAGATTTTTTGTTTTATGTAATCAAATAATCAACTGCCCTAAACCGTACCGGGTTGAAAATTAACGGCAGCTTCTGCATGGATGAACGCAGTGTCGAATACCGGTATGCTGCAATCAGCCTGTTTTACCAGGATGGGTATTTCGGTACATCCAAGGATCACACCTTCGGCTCCCTGTAACCGTAAGTCTTCAATGATCTGCAGGAATTGAATTTTACGTTCCGGTAAAAAAATACCTTTACCGAATTCATTATAAATGGCATCATTGATCTTTTCAATATCCGCATCACCGGGAATGATCACTTGAATACCTGCTGTTGCCAGCCTGTGTTTGTAAAAATCAAGCTGCATGGTATATTTGGTACCCAGTAAGGCCACCTTTTTTAATCCCTTAGCCCGTATGGCATCAGCAACTGCATCGGCAATATGGATCAGCGGGATATTGATGGATGCCTGTACCTGGTCTGCAATATTGTGCATGGTATTGGCACCGATCAGCAGGCAATCTGCACCGGCAGTTTCAATGGTTTTGGCAGCTTTGCAGATGATAACGGCAATGGCATCCCAATCCTGTTTTTTGGTAAGCACTTCGATCTCTGCAAAATCAACGGAATATAAAAATATTTTTGCCGCATGGTTACCGCCCAGTTTTTTATTGGTTAGTTGATTCAATAAACTGTAATAATCCAAAGTGGAGTGCCAGGTAAGGCCGCCGATGATTCCGATCGTTTTCATGCCATAAATCTACCTAAAAAATGATCATTAACAATTTATTAGGCATTTAACTGCGTTTATCCCTTGCCAGTAATTGTAACTGCAGTATATTTGCGGCGCAATTTGGAACTACCGCGATAGATAATGGTTTTAAAGACTTCCTGTTTGCCCTATAATCTCCCCAACCCGGCCCCCGGCCTGTGTTTTAGAGGAATAAATTCGTAATGAACAAAAACAAGAAATATGAAAAGTGAATCAACGGGTGCCGGTGCACCAATCAGTAAAAAAGACCTGAAAGAACTGTTACATGAAACAAAAGAAACCCTTGCAGTTGACCTGAAAAATGACAACAGCAACAGTACATTCGGTTACCTGGATCTGTGGAATGTACAGAAAAGACAAAGAACAGCCGCTTCCATGAGAAGAAGGCTGATGTAATGGTGAAATTATTTTTTTCGAATAATAAAGCTGTCTTTATGAAACTCAGCATGGCCCTGTGCCATGCTTTTTTATTACAGGTAAGCATACCCGTTAATACCAATGACCAACCAGTTTTCTGCAGGCTGTACACATGATCCGGTAAAAAACTACTGGTTTTCAACCGGGACATTTGTACGCAGGGCAGCAAGGTATTCATATCCCCTGATGTTGGCTGCCGTCCAGCTGATGCTGAACAGTCCTCCCTGCAGCACCACAATCTTTGTGAACCCGTTTTTTACCAGCGTTTGTGCAGCCTCATGTGCACCCCTGCCCCCGCCATTCACGTAAATGATGACCGGCTTATTTTTATGAGCGATGATCTGCTCATGGTTTTTATCCAGTTCAGCCAAAGGAATATTTACTGCACCGGCCAGGCGCCCGTTATTAAAACGCGGGGTCTTATGTGTGTTGTTAAACTCTTCGGCTGTCCGCACATCCAGTAAAAGATAACTGCCGGCCAATTCCATGTAAGGTTTTAATTCCAACGCATTAATGATCGTATAGGGTAATGCCGAAACATAGTTGTCTGCCAGGCAGGGCAGTTTTTTACTGTCGGAATACAATACCCGGTCGATGCCTTCCAGCAATACGGATACATTCCCGAAATTATTCCGGGTCAGAATCCGGGCAGCTTTTTCTGCATCCCCGCCATAAAGGTCGGTGATGATGATCTCTTTGCCTTTGGGGATCCCTGAAAGATCATTTTCCAGTGAAGCCAGCGGTATATTTGTTGTGTTTTTAAAATGGCCGTATGCATTGATCCCGGGATCGGTACTGGCCTGTTTAAATGCCGAATCATTTCTTACATCCAGCAAAAAGATATTTTTACTTTCCCCGGAGATCTTTTTACAAAGCGATGCTGCTGAAATGATGCGGTATGCTTTGCCGGATTCCAGTTTATTGTATAAACAGGCATAAGCATCATCCGGCAGCTGGCGGATGCCCGTCATTCCCGCATTTATATTAAAGACCTTTGTAAACCCGCTGTCGGCAAGCATTTTGCCTGCCCGCCTGCTGCGCTGGCTGTGTGAACAATATACAAAAACCGGTTTATCCTTATAAGCACTGATCCCGGCGATCTGTTTGCCGAGGTCATTTACCGGGATATTCACCGCATTGGTAAAGCGGCCGAGGTTCATCACCATAGAGGACGTATCCATGTATTCGCCAACAGACCTTACATCCAGCAGCAAATGGCCGGGATTCCTGTTCAATTCATCACAGAGGTCTTCGGTGTACACGGTTTTATAAAGCACATTGTCATTTTTGTACTGGGCCAGGCCGGCAAGCGTAAGACCGGCAAGGCAGATCAGCAGGCTTAATTTTTTCATGGCTGTAATTTTAAGGATATAAAGTAGAGAATGTTACCTTAAAGAGGTCAAAATTTTGATGAATGGCAACAATCCATTGATGAACATTTTTAACCGGTTGCCGGATATTTGTACATTTAAATATGCAAACCATCATACAACTCCTGGAGAAGATCATAGCAGATTACACTCCCCGGTTAATGCAGCTTGATGAAGCGGCATTTTCCCAAAAACCTTCGCCTGCAAAATGGAGCGGTAAGGAATACCTGGGGCATCTGATCGATTCTGCGCAGAATAATATCCGCCGCTTTGTACTGGCGCAATACCAGGATAAGCCATTTGTCATTTACGACCAGGAAAAGTGGGTAACCGCAGCGGATTACCAGCATTACCCCGCCAAAGATCTTGTTGATTTTTGGGTACTCATCAACAAACACCTGGTCATCATCCTTAAAAATATCCCGGAATCCGGCCAGGACCGGGAAGTACAAACGCAGGACCTGCATTCCGTTAAATGGCTGGCGGCGGATTACAACAAACACCTGCTGCACCACCTGCACCAGGTTTTGAACCTGGACCCTATGCCTTATCCTTAATAGTTTTTTGAAACCACATTTCTAACGGATGAGAATGGACGTACCCTGCCGTTTGTGCGTGTACCCATCTACGTCAACCGCCTCTATCATCCACACCACCGTCTGCATATCCTGGCGCTGCCCGTTGATCCTGCCATCCCATCCCGGCCGGTCGCTCTGTGCCTGGTACAGCAATTTGCCCCAGCGGTTGTACACCCTGAAATAATTGACGGTGCTGATGCCCATCAGCACCGGGCGCAGGTAATCATTCAGCCCGTCGGCATTGGGCGTAAATGACTTTGGCACATAGATCTCGATCTTTTTACGCGTCTTCACCAGCTGGGTATCCACCGTTAAGCAACCCGATGCGGTCTGCATGCGGATGGTATATAATTGCGGGTGCAATCCTTTAAATACCGGGTTATAAATGGCCGGGTTGTCCAGGCTCAATGATGGCATCCACAAAACAGAATTCCCGATCGGCCTGGCCTGCAGGGGTTCAGGGAAATTCATGACGGCCGTTTTTTCAGGATACGTGATCCCCGATTCCGGCGCATCGATCACCACATTTACCTGTTTTATGGTTAATGGTTGCGGGCACTGGCTGGTATTTACAGATAACGTGATCGTATAACTGCCCGGTGATGGATAACTGTAAACCGGGTTCTGTGCAGTTGAGGTTTGCCCGTTTCCAAAATCCCACAGGTAATTCAATGTGGTGGCTGTGTTGTTGATGGTTTTATTGGACAATGGCAATGGAAGGTTTATGCAAACCGGTTCTGCAAAAAAATCGGCTATGGCATATGGATGCACTTTTACATTAATGGTACGGCTGTCGGCACAACCCTTATCCGAAGTGGCCACCAGCTTTACCGGGTAATCACCGGGCACAGCGTAACTGTGTGATACATCCGGGGTTGTCGCTGTTGTCCCGTCACCAAGTGTCCATACGAATTGCTGCAGGCCGGAAGGAATACTGCTGGTATTGATAAAATTGAATAGGTTATTGGTAAAGCACTGTTGCGGGTTGGCAATATTAAAACCGGCAACCGGTGAGGGGTTCACGGTGATATCGATTGTTACGCTGTCGGCACAGCCCAGGCCGCTGCCGGTTACCAGTTTAACTGCATATGAACCGGGATTGGAATAGCTGTGGGTAACATCCCTGGTGGTTGCTGTATTCCCATCTCCAAAATACCATTGGTACTGCATGATACCCACCGGAAGGGTGCTGGTATTGCTGAAAACAAACTGGTTGTTTGTAAAACACTGTTCACTGGTATTTACCGTAAAGCCTGCAACCGGGCTGGAATTTACAGTAACCGTTGACGTTATGCTGTCGGAACATCCCTGGTCTGACAGCACCAGTAGTTTAACCGTATAGGTACCCGGCAGCGTATAACTGTGTACCGGGTCAATGGCATTGCTACCGGTACCGTCCCCAAAGTCCCAGGTAAACTGCATCGTACCCGAAGCAATGGTACTGGTATTGGTAAAACTGAACTGGTTATTGGCCATACATTGTACAGGGATATTTACATCAAACCCGGGTGCAGGTGCGGCGTTTACGGTTATGGACACGACTGACGTACTGATGTTACAGCCTGTAAAACTGAACAGGGTTGCATGATAGCTGCCACTTTGAAAAACGATCAATTCTGTTTGCGTGGCGCCCGGTATGGCCACATTATCCCGGTACCACTGGATACTATCGGCGGGCGATACACGCAAAGTATCGGGATTGGTGCCGTCAAAACACAATACAGGGTCACCGATGAACGTGAGGGTACTGTCGAGGGTTGTTGCGGTTACCAGCACAGTGTCCCTGGTGGCACAGCCGCCCCCGGCATTGGTGGTGGTGATTATATATTCGGTTGTTGAAGCAACAGTGGCAACCGGGTTTGCGATCGTGGGGTCATTCAACCCGGCAACCGGGCTCCAGGAATAGGCCAGCCCCGGCCTGGAATTGGCGCCCAACTGTACCGGTGAACTGTTACACGAAAGCCTGTCGGGGCCTGCAAAGGATTGTAAAGTAAGTGTATCAAATAAATTGGCATACAGTGTATCCAGGCAGCCAAAACCATTGAACGGTTTCAGTACCACAGCAACAGTACTCCCTGATGGCGGCGGAGGGGTAAAATTAATGGTTTGTGTATTTCCGAGGATGGTCGTAAATCCTGCATCCCACCAGGTATAGGTTTCATAACCAAAGGGTGCTGTAACATTTATAAATGCATCATCGGGACAATAGGTGGCACCGGTAAATGAACTGCTGCATTCTGAGTTCACGTCTATATAGGCATACCCGAAATGTACTGTAAAAACACAATCGGCAGTTTTAAAGAACAACTGAATGGTCTTGCCGGCCAGGCCGTCCAGTTTAATGGAGGTAGCCGTCCAGTCTTTACACCAAACCTGTGTTCCGGTATTGTTGTTGGTTGATAAAAAAAATCCCGGCAATGACGGACTGCTGGTAGAATAAAAGAAGTTGAAGGAAGAACATAAGATCAACTGGTTGTCGGTAAGGTTCCTGATCTCTATTACCATCCTCGGTTGTTGATAATCAAAATGCTCGGGTCCCTGGAAAACAACGGCATAATTATAAATAAGGCTGTAGGTATTTTGATTGGTCGGGATG
>CAZBIK010000188.1:0-7407 GCA_964491955.1 uncultured Ferruginibacter sp. | reverse complement strand
ATAACACAACAACGAAAAATTAGTGGTCAGACAGGCATCACCTACCTGGACACGTTCGAAAGGTGAAATGTCCAGTTTTTTATTATACCTGCCGATAAAACCATATTTGGCGGCAATTCTAAGAATGAACTGCCTGTTCTTTTCTTCTCCCTTGGCCATACCGATAGGTACAAACCATTCGGCATTCATACGCCACTTATGAAATTCGGGCAGTTTGTAATTATTGGAAGAACCGGATGTTATGCCAATCAATGAATAAGGCAGTGTAAACTGTCCGCTTAACAAAAAGTTAGACCCGCTGGTTGGAAAAATGGGATTGGGCCCGGCAGAGTTACGAACCAATGCAATCTTCAGACTGATATTGGTTGAAGTACCGTTCCGGATACCCTGGAATATATTGTCGTAATTGCGCAGTTTATAACGTTGTATATTAAGCGCATAAATCAAATTGAAGTAATCATCGGGCCACTTTAACTGCTTGCCCAGTGAAATATTGAAACTGGCAGTTTTAATGTAGGATGTGTCGCCGCATGATTTGCAGTACGATCCAAAATTATCGTATGCATTGGCATACTTGGTGTTGGAATAACCAATGGTAAACGAATTGCGTTTCTTACCCCCCAGCCAGGGTTCGGTAAATGAGAAATTATAAGAACGGAAAGCCTTACCGTTTGATTGTATCCGGGCACTTAATTTCTGACCGTCGCCGGAAGGCAATGGATCCCAGGTAGATCTTTTGGTAATGTTTTTTATAGAGAAGTTATTGAATGAAACGCCCAGTGTACCGGTCAACCCGATACCGCCCCCAAATCCTGCAGAGAGTTCCAGCTGGTCGCCCGATTTTTCCTCTATTCCCCAATTGATATCCACTGTTCCGTTTTCGGCATTGGGCACAACCTGCGGGTTGATCTTTTCAGCATCAATGAATCCAAGCTGACCCAGTTCCCGTTGGGTACGTATGATATCTGACCGGCTGAATTTTTCACCGGGTATGGTCCTTAATTCGCGGCGGATCACGTAATCTTTTGTTTTTTTATTGCCCGAAATGGTGATGACGCCATAAGTGGCCTGGGGCCCTTCGCGCATGCGCAGTTCAAAATCAATGGTATCGTTATACACAGCTGTTTCCACCGGGTCAACATTGAAGAACAGGTAACCGTCATCCATATAAATACTGCCGATATCAGCGCCTTCAGGTGAAAGCTGTTTGCCAAGCCGCTTGTTCAGGATATCCAGGTTATATACATCCCCTTTTTTAATACCCAAAATGGTATTGAGTAATGAATCGCTGTATTTGGTATTGCCGCGCCATACAATATTGCCGAAATAATACTGCCTTCCTTCATTTACCTGGATGAACAGGTTGAGGTTATTTCTTTCATCTAAAATGGAAGTATCATTCAGGATAACGGCATCCCGGTAACCGCGGGAGTTGTAATAATCCAATACCTGTTCCTTATCATCCACATATTTTACTTCGTTGAATTTGGCGCCGCTGAAACCCCTGATCCTGAAATAAGGATCTACATAATCCCTGGTTTTGGTAATGGACATAAAACCCACATCCTTGATATACTCTTTGAATTCGGGCCTGCTAACGGTATCGCCAAAAGGATTTTTTACAACAATGGGGAAGAGTGTAATGCGGTTCATTTCCTTGGTACTCTTCATTTGTTTTTTCAGCTTTTGCGCTGCAATGCTTTCATTGCCGCTGAAGTTGATGGAGTTTACCCTTACTTTTTTTCCTTTATTGATCACAAAAACCAGTGTAACCGCATTGTTCAGTGCAGGTGCCGGTTCTTCCCTGAGCTGGATATCAACATTGCGAAAGCCTTTGCCATAATAAAATTTACGGATCGCTTCCATGGCGCTCAGTTTCATATTCTCGGTCACCACCCTGTCTTTCGTAAGGGCCACTTTCGGTTCAAGGTCTTCCCTTTCGCTTTTTTTGATACCCTCAAACTTAAAACTGGCCAAACGGGGCCTTTCGGTAATGGCAAATTCTATATAAAGGTCTGTTCCTTCCAGTTTGGTCAAAAAGATCTCTACATCCGAGATCAGGCTTTGCCGCCAGAGCTTGGCTATGGCTTTGCCAAAAACATCAGTTCCGGGTATGATCACTTTATCGCCTACGGCCATCCCGGATATGGAGATGATCAGGTTGGCATCAAATGCCCTGGAACCAATAACGGTGATCCCTGCAATGGTATATTCTTTGGGTATTTTTGAAGTGAATATGCCTTCCAGTTCCGGGTTAACCGAAACGGCGGGCGGATCAACCTGGGCTGAAACAAACTGGCTGCTGCCTATAAGTACGGCAATAATAAAGATCCCTTTGTAAATACTCTGCATCAATTTGTTTTTACGAGCGGCAAATTAAGCCCATTAATTAAAACTATTTGTTAACCTCATCCTAAATCATTGACCACAACCAGGATAGCAGGCATCTCTTTACCGGCATTGTAATCATTATTCCGTTAGCCGGTTGCTTCACGGTCCTTTACCTGCTCACCGGTCTTTCCAAAACGGCGCTCGCGGCTTTGAAAATCCAGGATGGCTGCGTACAGGTTCTCTTTACGGAAATCTGGCCATAGCGTATTGGTAAAATACAATTCGGTATAAGCGATCTGGTACAATAAAAAATTACTGACCCGGTATTCCCCACTTGTTCTTATCATCAGTTCCGGGTCGGGAAAATGCTTTGTGGCGAGATAATTTTCAACGGTTTTCTGGGTAATGGCTGCAGGCTGCAGGTTACCTTCCTTAACATCATTGGCGATCCGTTTAACCGCTTCAGTAATTTCCCAACGGCTGCTGTAACTAAGTGCCATGACCAGGTGAAGCCCGGTATTACCGGCCGTTTCATTCAGTGCATCTTTCAGTTCGGCCTTTGCAGCATCGGGTAACATATCGATATCCCCGATAACATGCAGTTTAATATTGTTCTTATTCAATGTTGGTACTTCATTGTGAATGGTTTCTACCAACAGTTCCATAAGCCCCGATACTTCATCCTGCGGCCTGTCCCAGTTTTCGGTGCTGAAAGCATACAGGGTTAAATATTTGATCCCCAATTCTGCCGCACCTTCTACAATATTCCGCACACTCTCTACCCCATGCAAATGGCCAAAAAGGCGATCTTCGCCTTTTTCTTTTGCCCACCTTCCGTTGCCATCCATAATGATGGCTATATGGCTGGGCAAACGCTGCATGTCAATATTGTCCTTTTGGCTCATAAACACTAAAAATGAGTAGTCAGGCACAGGGCCTGACTTGGGGGTGCAAAAGTAATAAATTTTAGTTGGAATCAAGCTTTTACTGCAAATCTTACAGCTTTACCAGCTTTCCGGAATAAGCTGTTCCTTTCACAACCATTTTGTACCAATATAATCCGGCAGGAACGTGACTGATATTAAACTCTTTTGCATTGTGGAATACAGCTACCAGGTTACCCGGGGCATTAATGATACTGATCTGGCTTGCAACAGGATCATGCCCTTTCTGGATGAGTTTAAAAATACCATAGGATGGGTTTGGGTAAATCACCGGTACAACGGCCATTTCAGGGAGTGCAGCCCCGCCGGCGCAGGACTGTTTGTCTTTCAGGTATTGCGCATCATCACCGATCTTTTTGGTCATGCTGCAATGGGTGCCATTGGTTAAAGTTACCACAGCATTTGGCGAACTGTAATCGGGCAGTTCGATTACCCTTTGATCGCTGAAAGTGTAGGTTTCACCCATATCAGTGACCTCCCAATTGAACTGGCCTGTTCCGGCTTCAGCAGTAAGCCGGGTGATGCAATGCCCGTTCCTGTTGACTGTTTGAATGGTAAAACCTGCCTGGTTGCATGGCAATAGTTTTGGTTCGGCATACCACAAATAATTACTGGTATTTGAAAATACCAGGTCGTAATTTGCCTTTTTCGTGATCCGGATGAATTTACCGCGGGCATCATTTGGTATCTCCATGTAAAACAAAGCAGAATCAGTGGGGGTTACGAATCGTGCTGTTAATGTTTTTCCGTGTATATCCTGAAATCCAAAAGCGCTGTTTATTTTTTCTGCTGATGCAAAACCGTTACCGGATGAATTGCTGTTTCCCAAACTGAAATAAACCTTATCCATACCCGCTGGTACATAAAAATACCCGGGCAAGTTTTTGTCCTGGTACATTTCGGTTGCTTTTCCGAAAAATGACCCGCTTTTGTAAAAAATATTCTTATTGGTTTTGAACTCAAGTTCCAGGGTAGTTCTGAATTTTGAACTGACCGTTAATTTATAATTGCCTGCAGCCGGGAGGCTGATGGTGAGTGTACCGGCTGCTGCATTTCTGCCGATGGTAAAGTCTTCTATGATCTCCAGCACCTTGTCGGTTGATTCCACCGTAAAATTGGCATAACCCTTATCGGGCATTTCAAATACCGGGTTGTAATTAATGATAAAACTGCCTGCAGCGGGAGCCATTATAAAAAATTCGGAACGGTTATAAAAATCCATCCCGTTGGTATAGTTCAGTTTTACCGATATGTTTTTTTGTGCCTGCAGGCCGGCCGCATCAAATCGTCCCGGTATGGCTGCCGGCTGCTCAAATGTATATTGACTGATGAGGCTGCTGTATTTTGCGCAATCATTCCTGAAATCATTTTCAATCTCTGCAGCGGTGATCAATGGCAGGTTACCATTCTGGTAAGCAGTACCATTGGAATAATTATACTGCCGGTAAAAATCGCTGCCGGTTGCATATTTACCCGTAATGTTTGCAACCAGGTAATAACTGTTCACCAGCTGCATTTTATTGATCGTAGCCAGGTACAGGCATAAGGCTGCGGCCTTGTCTGTTTTTGCTTCATGTGTACGCTGGTCCCCGGCCCAGTCAAAATACAGGCTCATGTAGTGCAGGTATGCTTTCAGTTCCCTTAATCTTGCTTTAACAATTTCCGGCTCCTGGCTGATCTTTTGTTCTGCAGTTTGAATGATCTCAAAATACAACGGCAGTTTATACCGGTTTGCCGTGCCCCCGGTTAAGACATTTTTACCGGTCCACAACTGCAATAATCCATAAATGGTTTCACCGGCAGAGGCAAACATATTGTTGCAGAATTCCTTCAGGCTGCTGTCAATAGAAATATGGTCGCCCAGGTTTTTATTGGCAGCGAGTAAAAAAGGCAGGCTCGCAAATTTTGCCGGCGAGGTTTCCCAAACCAGTCCCTGGCTTTTATGATCATTTGCGATGGCACAGGTTGTTTTAAGGTCATCCAGATAAAAGCCCGGTGTTTCTCCATTCCACCCGGGAAGGTTCAGGTAATTATATTCCGAAATATTTTTAGTGCGTTTGTACCACCGGTTCCTCAGCCCATTGGTGCTGGTCAGGTTTTGATAAACAGCAGGGATCAGCTGAACATCCAGTTTATCATGCAGCGGTATACCGGCTGAAGGCACATCCGCATGCGTGGAATAGGCATAAAGCTGGAAACGCCGGTTGGGATACTGGTTGCTTATTTTTTGAGCTGTATAATTGGCCAGGGTAAAATGCTGGTTACTTTCTGTCGAATACCCGTTACTGTTGCATCCCAGGTTATCTGCAGAATTTCCCCAAAGCGCGCCATCGGGCACTTCAATACCTATATTGTAATTGTTGTAATTGAAATTGCGGTACTGGTTCACATATAAATTGGTATTTCCCAGTATCGTATTCCGGTAGGCCGTATATTTCTGTTCAATGATCGTTGACCACAACTGCATGGCAGCCGTATTGTTTACATCGGGAACCGAACGTGAAGTAACCGCCCTGGAATTGTTGTAACTGGCAATATAACAGGGGTTATTTTGCCAGGAGGAAAGGTTATTACCGGCAATGATATCAGCCCGGTGCCCGGCAAATCCGTAAGCACCCATCATTAAATTGCGGCGCTGGTATAATGCCCAGTGATGACCGTTTTCGCCAAAGTACCTGTCCCACCCATAACTGTTGCTGTTGTCCATTACCCAGCGGTTATGACCGCCGCTTATGAACCAGCTGTTGTATTTAAAATTTGCAATGTATGTACTGTCCATTTTTTTATAGGCCGATGGAAGTGCAGGGATCATTTCCCAGATCGAACCGGGCTGGTAGAACCTGAATCCCAGGTTCTGCAGGTATTGATAAATGCCAAAACAGAGTCCATTATCCTGGGAAGCATAAAATTTAATAAAGTTTATTCCATCACTTTCCACCCTGCAGGCCTGGTTATGGGTAATACTTGAGTCGTAAATAAATATGATACCCGTTTGGGGTAAAGTGGTGTAAGCTGATGTATTGAACTGGCTGCCGGCTATCGCTTTTTGTAAAAGCAAGGCAGCATCCCCTGCTGTTGACTTCAGCAATTGAGAGGATTGAACCGGGTAACTTACCGTTTGTGCATTTGAATATAATACACACAGTATCGTTACCGCTGTAACAAAGCAGTTGCGAATGAACGCCATAGTTTAGTTGTTGAACTGATAGAAAACTATGGTCTCATCACAGAATGATCAGGATTTATGCTTTTGTTATTCTTTGGATGGAAACTGCCTGTACATTATTACGGGCATAGATTGTGGAGGGGGTGATGTAAAAGTAATCGTTTTTATTTTAAAACAAAACAATTTTAAATTAAAATTTAAAATTAGTTAGTGGGTGGACATCTATACGTACTGATATTATAAGTTATTCCTATTTCTGCAATAATATACTGGTCCCGCTGCTTACTCCAGCCACGCTGCCTGCCTTCTACACCCAGTGGATTGTTGGGTTCTAATTCAACCGAACGGTCCTGTAATAAGGCCGCAGTAGATAAAGGGGTAAAATTGCCGGCGCCGATATAAGTAGTACTTACATCATCCAGGTAATCGGTTCCGGTAAAGCGGTGAGCTACTTCAATGGAAAAGTTGATCTTTTCACTAAGGTTGTATTTAATGCCAACACCTAAGGGAATGCACAAGGCCATGGTGCTGTATTGTTTCCGGCCATTGTAACCGATCAATTGCCCTTCGGTACCGAGTGGGCGTAAAAATTCTTTTTGTCCGTTTGTCAGTGCATACGGGTCGTAGGAAAACACACCTACGCCTAAAGTTATATAAGGTGTAAAGGAATAATCGGGGTTGCCCGGAATGAATTTAAAGAAATTAAAATCGCCCTGTAATGCGATCTCCCAGATATTTGTATTAAAACTCAGGTTCCTTAATTTCTGGTATTCGTTTTTGCTGTAGGTATCGCTGTAACCCAGTTGGGCATAATGGGCGCTTAACCTAAGCCCCACATAATTACCAAACTGCTTGCGAAAAAAAGCCCCGATGGCCGGTTTGGGACGGTTGATCGCAGCCCTTGTATTCAGGTCCCCGAAATAATGGGCTACCCCGGCTGTAATTCCAAATTCACCTTTTTTAACA
>CAZBIK010000187.1:0-7471 GCA_964491955.1 uncultured Ferruginibacter sp. | reverse complement strand
CCGGTAATATTGCTGTTTTCACTGAAGAAATAAATCCTGTTCTCATCTTCTCCATTAAACCGCACTTCCTTTTTTACACCACGTTCATTTTTAGAAACCGGCATAATCCTTTTGTTGTCCACATTGTAACTGCTAGTTCCGATTGCATGGCTTATAAGAAATCTGCCATTGCTGCACCTGAAAAACCGCACAAATTTGTCATCAGGAAGTCCTGGTTGTACCGGCACGCTTACAAAATGACTGCCATCAAATTTCTGGATGCCGTTAGGAAAACTGATCCAGCAAAAGTTATTGCCGTCAAATTCAATTTGGGCCATGGTGCTTTGCAGCAACCCTTCATTTACACTGTAGCTGAAGGTGTTATACCGTTCTATGGTTTGTGCCTGCGCAAAAGGGCAAAGCATTAAATAAAGCAGTGTAAATAGTATGGTCTTATAAAATATCAAGTGCGTTTTTAATCAACCTTTATTTACATCAAATTACACAAACTTCATAACATATGATCACTAAACCGGCAACCCCGGTGTGCGCCTTTTTATATGTTTTGTTTCAGTAAATATTCATATCCCGCATTTTTTCCGAAAAAAAGGCTATCTAATTCTTTATGATCTTCAATACTTCCTTATTGTTTAATTTGATATAATATACACCGTTTACATACCTGCTTAGATTTACCTGCTGGCTGTTGGCAGAAATCTTTATATTTTCAAGCAGCCTGCCATTGATGTCATACAAATAGGCAATGGTTCCCACCAATGCATTATCGCCAACCAGTATGGTTACCAATCCCGGTGTCGGATTCGGGTACACAATGGAATTGGATGTATTTTTTTCATTGTACCGCAGCCTCACCACATTGCTGTAACTGAACCTGCCGTCTATATCAACCTGCTTTAAACGGTAAAACATATATTCACTGTTCAGCCGGTCAATATTATGATCGGTGTATTGATAGCTGTTGGTTTGATTGCTGCTGCCCGCCGCATATACAATACCTATCCTGCTGAATGAGGTTCCGTTCAATGAACGTTCAACTTCATACAGTTTTGTATTTTGTTCACTGGCAGTGGCCCAGTCCAGCAAATTGTCTTTAGAAACGGTTTTGCCCCTGAAGTATAGCCAGGTAACCGGTAATGGCGGCCCCAGGTAAGTACACTTGATTTCATTTGGCCTGAGTGTTTCCTTATTGCCTGTACGGTCGGTTGCTAATACAAAGAAACAATAGGTAGAGTCGGGCGGTAATGAAAAAGTAGTATCTGTACTTCTGATCACCGGTATCAGTACACTGTAATTCACCTGGTCGGTGGATACATAAATGGTATAATAATCTATACCGCAGCCGCCGGTATCGTCTGCACCTGTCCAGCTGAGTGTGATGGGGTTGGTGGTGGCCGGTATCACATTCATATGACTGACAGGCGCAAACGCATCAATGGTATTGGTATGTATGTTGGTGGGTATTGTATCATTGTCATCAAAAACAATATCAGCCCTTGCGCCGATAGTATCAAGCGTAAGTGCATTTTGTTTTGGTTTGATGCTGAAGTTCACAAAGCCATGCCCGTAAACCAGTGAATTGCTGTCCTGCATCAGCAGGAACCCTTTCAGCGGATCGGCTGG
The DNA here is from genome assembly GCA_964491955.1 of uncultured Ferruginibacter sp. Taxonomy (GTDB): domain Bacteria; phylum Bacteroidota; class Bacteroidia; order Chitinophagales; family Chitinophagaceae; genus Ferruginibacter. Next base: position 5,851 of record CAZBIK010000187.1, on the reverse strand, counting down.
CGGCATAAGGGTTACCGGGTCGATGGACTGAAATTCCCAGAAAGCCACATTGTTGAGCTGGTCGTAACCGGCGGTAATATCCACAAACAGGCCAAGTGAATCCCTTACATCCAGGCGGTTGTAATATGCAGCAGTATTGGGTGGCATGGTAAACGTGGTACTGTTGAATCCAAAATCGCCGAGCAGGAATGAGCCGGCATCCTGTTTGGGTTCAATAGGTGTGGTGATACGTACATATTTTGCCGGGGCCGTTGCCTCAATGGAATTTTCATACAATATGGTATAGGGCAGCCTGTCCTTCACACTTACCCAGTGTATGTCGGGCTGGCCCTCGGGGCCAATGATGGCATTGGGGTCGTGGGAGGTGAGGATCTCCATGAAAGCGAATTCAGAATTTTGACCTGCATAGGGAACTGGTCTGCGGGTGCCACCGTCGTTTTGAGAGCAATTTTCCTCGATGTATTTTAGATAAGCTTCCATCCTATCTTTCGGTATCTTTTTGTATGAGAAAAATTCATACCCCATTTCTCCAGTTTTAGGGTTAATTACAGGCCACCACTCACCAAATTCGTTTCTGATATTATCGAATTTTTCAAGCTGTGGATTTTTAATCACTTTTTTATTTAATCTGTCTGAGAATAGATTGTTTTCATCTTTAAAAATGTCTAATCCAGAATTAATATCATTTTGCGCTTCAATCCATCCCTTTTCAGTGTTTTCAGTCCTATTTCCCGTAGTTAATCCTTCAGCTACAGATTCGCCGTCCCAGGTTAGATTAATTAATGGTTTTGCAATTAACCATCCTCTTGTTTTCCAGAATGCTGAAGCATAAGAAGAACCATCATTACCTTGTGCATATGCCGTGAAGAAATAATTTACTTCATAATTTTTTTGTACTTTCCCTTCAAAATAGTAGTCTGTGCCGCCAAATTGCTCTTTATCTATTGATTTATAAAACCTAGAATCAGCGGCACCAAACTTATCGTTATTACCTAAATCTCTTTTGTCTGTTAAATTGACAATACGTTGTCTTTTTTCTCTCAATATCTCAGTTTGCGATATATATCTAAATTTATTTTTATCATGGTAGCAAGGATCTTCAGATTCTTCCAAACCCAAAACATCTACGCCATTTGCCGGATTATTTCCAACATATTGATACATACCCATACCATCTCCATACTCAATCAGGTCTCGCTGATTAAACACCCCTGTTTCAGGAGAATAGTTGCGGAAGAAAAAACGATAACTGCCCGAAGCGCTATCGTACTCCTGCCCGGTAAAACCAATACGGTTACCGGATATTGATGATGCCATCGGGTTATTTAAACTATCGTACCTTGATGGCTTTCCATACACATCATACCTGTATTGTTCTGCAATGCGACCACTGCTGTTGGTGATAGCTTCCACAGAGTTCAGTTCGTTCTGGTGGTAATAAAAACGGTTGCCGGCTTTATCATTCGCCACCGGCGATAAAAAATTAGTGTACACGGTACTGTTCAGTAAAGCATTGCCTGCATCACGTTCTTCTACCTGGGCCAGCCCGCTGTAGCTGTATTTCACTGCATTGCCATTGGTGTTTTTGATTACCCTTCGGTTAAAAGCATCGTAATGGTAAGCGATCACATTCACCGGCGAAGCAGAGTCTTTCATCAACCTTCCCTCGCTGTCGTATATTTTATAAAATATCCCGTCATAGGTAAGGTTGCCGCGGCCATCATAGGTAAACAATACATTTTGTCCTCCGCTGGCAGCAGTCAGCTGGTTCAGGTTGTTGATGCTGTAACTGGTAATGGTTCCGTTAATATTGGCAAGCGTTCTGTTGCCAACCGCATCATAGGTATAAGTATGCTGAATTACGGGTGAACCTGACGGGCCCCTTTTGTAATTGGTAAGCCGGTAGCCGTTATCGTAAGTGAACTGCTCGGAAAGGGCCGGGTTATTGTTGCGGGTGATGGCCGTTTTATTCATCTCCTTATCATAGGTGAAGGAAGTATTTTGAATGCTGCCATTTGCCGTTGAAATGGAACTCAACCTGTTTGCAAAATCGTACTGCATGGTACTTGCCACCCCGTTTGCAAAATTCTTGCCGGTGACCTGGTTTGCATTATTATAAACGTACTCAACCAAAACCGTACTGTTCTTTGAGATGCTGGTGAGCCGGTTGCGGATATCATATTGTTTTTTTACCGTATCCCCGTTGGGATATACCGTTGTTTGCGAGCGGCCTGCAACATCATATTGATAGTTCACCGTTCTGCCGTCAAAGCTTTCCGATGTGATGCGGTTGAGTGCGTCATAGGAAATGGCAACTGTTCCTGCATTGTTGGTGGCAGATGTTACCCTGCCCAATGCATCATAACTATATGTATACATTTCTCCACCCGGCAACTGGCGGGCAATTACTCTGTTCAAGGTATCGTACAGGTAAGTAATTACAGTACCGTCAGTAAGCCGTTTTGAAATAATATTACCCTTGATATCATACGCATATTCATTAAAACTGCTGTTGGGATAGGTCATTCTTTTCCTGCGGTTAAGGCTGTCGTATGTATAAGTGGTTGTGTTGTTGTTCTGGTCTTTTAAAGTGGTTACATTACCCATGGCATCATAACCAACGGTAATGGTATAGCCATTGTTATCGGTATAGGTTTTTACGCGGTCAAGACTGTCATAAGCCAGGTAACTGGTAAACCCGTTCCGGTCGGTTACTGATATGATGTTGTTATTTTTATCATAAGCAAATAAAGAACTGTTGCCCAAAGGATCGGTTACCTGTTTGATGCGGTTGAGGCTGTCATATATCGCTGAAGTGGTCGCTCCGGTTCCATTGGTAAAGCTGGTTATATTGTTGTTCTGATCATAAACAATGGATGCAATGCTGCCACTGTTATCACTTACTGCTGTTAACCTGTTCAATGCATCATAGCTGTATTGCATGGTTTGCCCGTTGGCCATGGTGATGCTTGTGGCATTGCCATTGGCATCATAACTGATATTGCTGCTGTTGTTTTGCGGGTCTTTTGATGTGCTGAGCCTGTTGCGGGTATCATAAGAAAGCTTTGTTTCGTACCCGAGTGCATTTTTTATACTGGTCAGGTTGTCCATGGCATCGTAACCCAGGTTCACCTTGTTCCCGGTTGGGCCGGTGATCTTTACCACCCGGTCGCTCGCATCATAATTAATAATGGTTGCTTCATTATTTTTATTAAGCGCTGAAACAATGTTTCCGTTTGCATCATAAGTGAATTCCACTTTATTATTGATGGGGTCGGTTATTTTTTTCAGCCGGTCAAGAATATCATATTCGGCTTCCGTGTTATTTCCCCGGGCATCTGTATAGGCCAGCAGGTTACCCCGGGCATCAAAATTAAGCGTGGCGCTGTAACCGTTTGGGCCCGTTACATTGATTGGGTAGCCATAGGCATCATAATTATACGTGAACATGTTTCCTTTAGGGTCGGTACTGCTTACAATATCTCCTTTGGCATTATAAGTTGCGGTATAGATATTATTCCCTGGTGCCGTTAATTGTGTCAGGTTTCTGCGGGCATCATAGGAAAGCGTATACAAAAATCCTTTTTTGTCTGTAAAGCTTGTGATCCTGTTAAAATTGGAAGAATAGGTATAGGTGCTTACCTGGTTCATCGGGTCGGTCATGGTAAGCATATTACCACTGGTATCATAGGTATATTTATACACCTGGCCGTTGGCGTCAGTCAATTTTGTACGGTTGCCTGCATCGTCGTATTCATATTTTAAATTGTATCCGCAGCAATTGCCCGATACCGAGGTTATCCAGCCAAGGTTATCGTTTTTCTGATAAGTATAAGTGGTTACCTGGTTGTTGCCTCCATTGTCAAAATGATCGGTGATGGTGGTTTTCATGTTCAGGGTATCGTATGAAAAACTCAGCCGTTTATTACAGCCAACAAGCTCCCGGGTGGAATAGTCCGGAAAATAAATGATATCGATTTTGTTGTTGTTCTTATCGTGGATGCTTTTCATTGGACCATTGACCAGGTACCTGTATTTGATTTTTCCATTCAGCGGGTCTTTTACTTCCACCAGGTTGCCCCAGGCGTCGTAGGAATAGGTGTAGGTGCGTGAAGGGGTGGCTATTGCATCAATGATGTTTGCCAGGCGGCCAGCAGCGTTGTATGTAAATGTTACAGCCTGTCCGTCTGCATTTGTCAAAGAGGTCAGTAAACTGTCCGTGTAATTGAAGCTGATGAAGTTCCCGTTAGGCTCCTCTACCCTGGTGATCTTTTTATGAGTGGCATTGTCAAAATAAAAAGCGGTACTGTCCGGGTCTGTGAGCCTGTACCTGCCAGGCTGGTATTGTACCAGTTTACTGTAAAAACCACGGGGTGTTTTGTATCCGCCCCCGGAAATGGAATCATATTTGTCTTCCCGGCCATCTCCCCACATGATGATGCGGCTTCCGGATGTATCAACCTTATATTGCACGGCATACTTAAAGCTCCAGCCTTTTCCAAAACCGGCATCTTCATATAAAAGATAACTGTTGTAATAAAAACTGATTTCAATATTGAAAGAACGTGCCGGTACAATAAAATCGGTTCGGGGAATGAACAGGTTTCCGCTGATCGTATTCACCTGTGTGCCTAAAGGGCCCCTTTTGTTTGGGGTATTGAGATTCTGCGCTTCAGTCATCATCAAACAACTGCAAAAACCGATGAGTAACAAACTTTCTTTCAGTCTTTTCATATTGAACGCTTTGAAAAAATATAATAATAATAGGTGCATTTCTTTATTGCATTACTGTAATTTAAAAAGGGTGACGGTATGTGCCGGTACATTATTACTGGAAATACCGTAAATGAATATCGTTCCGCTTCCCCCTGCCCTGATAATACCCGGAGGCCCCCCCGGCTCTGTAAGTTCCAGGGTCAACGAATGTTCCCCGTTGTTAACCTCCTGTTGTGTAAAAGACATTTTAATAATGTTTTCGGCATATAAAGTGCGTACCTGTGCAGGCAGGTCAAAATTGGTGGGGTTGCTGTAATTGATCTGTATTACAAAGGGCCAGCCCCGCATTACAAATGCGGGTACCAGTAATTCTGCCTGCAACTGCGAGTTGAGGCCGCTTGCGGCGCCGGGATCACAACCCGGTTCATTGCCATTGCCGCTGCCGGTATTGTTGCCGCCGCCGCTGATCACACCGCCATTATTGGCAGGCACCACCGAGAATCCGTTTGCCAGTAAAGCAAAAGCAGTATCGGCCTTGCTGAGTATCACATCATATATTCCCTGCGGCTTACCCTGCAGGTTAAAGGTTGCAAATACCTGGGTTGTATTGGTGAAATAAACCGCCGATGCAATGATGTCTGTACCGGGCCTTTTTAATTTTGCGGTCATTCCGGGTGTAAACAATGCACCGTTTATTTTAATGGTTACATTCCCGATATTGCCGCCTGCATTGGTATGAACATGGCTTATTTCGAACGGTAATTTCCTTGCCAGTAAACTGATGTTTTGTGTTACGTTACCGGGATTAATGGTGCGGATCATGATGTAGTATGTACCTGCATAGGCATAAGCCATTACAATTTCCTGGTTGCCGTAATTGGCATTGGGATAGGTATAATCAAAATGGGCAGCAGTTGGCACATAACCATAACCAATAAACGCCTGGTTAATGTGTGTCAGTGAATCCCCGGTTGTAAGTTTTACTGAAATGGTTGCCCCGTTCAGGGAATCCGGTATCACCAGTTTATAAAAACGGTCATCGGTAAACAGGGTGTTGTTTTCAACTACCCCCAGTTGCAATTCCTTCACCTTTACATAAACCTGCGCTGCGGAAATAGCTGCATTGTTTGATTCA
>CAZBIK010000186.1:0-7488 GCA_964491955.1 uncultured Ferruginibacter sp. | reverse complement strand
GGCCTTGAGTTCTGCAGTTTCCGTATGCTGATCGATCACGGTTGATCAATTCGTACGTTGAGGTTGATGATAATTCAGTAACTTTAGTATGGTGACCGATTCAAAAATTGGCACTACGGACTGAAACGAAAAAAGGTCATTTTCAAAAACTGTCGCCTTCAAACGCGTATTGCGCAAATCGAAATAGCTCGTTTTCATGAAATTAATTTGGTGATTGAGAGACTTGTAAATGTGTCATTGGTCATTGAGTCATTGGTCAATAGTCATTGAGTCATTGGTCACTAAACATTTGAAGGGCCTTTGTTCATTGAACCGCAAAATGACTTAATGACTTATGACTTATGACTTTTTTATTCACTCCAGTCCTTTCAGATTTTTAAAATGCCCGTTCAGTTTTACTTTTTCCTTCAGCATTTCCATTTCGGCCAGCAAAGGAAGCACTTTTTTCAGGTGCCGCTTCAGGCAGTCCTTCCGTTGTAAGTCGTGGAATAATTGCAGTAATTCATATTCTTCGGTGAGCGACATCCCGGCATGATGCGCCACGTCATAACTCCATAAATCTTCATCCCGCTTTGCGAATTTTTTTTCAATTTTAAGCAATTTGTGCAGTTCCCTGATCCCTTTTACAATTCCCTGCATCAGTGCCCTGTTGCCCTTTTCATCGTTTCCCGGGTAATTTACAATGGCACCGCTGTATAATTTACCGGGCAATTCGTTGATCACTTCAAGTATCCTGAAAACCTGCAACCCCTCGGTTTTAATATCCAGTTTACCATCATCATATTCCTTACTTAATTCAATAACCTGCACCAGTGTACCCATTTCACTGATCTTTTCATCAATTACCGCCGGTATCCCGAACGGTTTTTTTGTTTCAATACATTCTTTTATGAGTTGTTTATACCGGGGTTCAAAGATATGCAGGTTTAACTGTTCACCGGGGTAAACAACAGTTGCAAGCGGGAATATGGGAATAAAATTGGTCACTGGTCTTTGGTAATTGTTGTGTTTTTATTTTTATTCATCTCATTAAGATAATGATATTTCAAAAAGGTATAACGTGCCGTTGTCTTTGCAATAATAAATCCTTCATTTCCATCCAAAAAACCAAGCCTGAAAATATAATGCTGTATAAAGGCAAATACCGGTGAGAAATATTGTTTAAGAAAATTTGAGCGCTTCCCTGCTTCAATGTATTTCCTGGCATTCATCCGGGCATAATGATCAGTTTTGGCATCGTACTCCTGCATGTTTTGTACCGTATAATGCATGATATTCCCTTTCAGCTTTGTTTTTTTTACGCCACGGGGAAAGATCAGTTCTTCATGTACTTTCGAATCATTCCATTGTACTTTTTTACGGTTGAACAGGCGGATATGCCAATCAAAACCCCATTCACCAAAACGTATCCATTTATTGCAAAAGAAATTTTTGAACCGGATATCAAAAACTTCTTCATCATGTGCCGGCTTCAGCTGTTTAAGGCTTTGCGCCAGAGTTTCATCAATGGCTTCGTCTGCATCCAGGCTCAGGATCCAGTCGTTTTTTGATGCCTGTATCCCTTTGTTTTTATTGTTGCCATAACCTGACCAGCCTGTTTCAATGACCGTTGCATTAAACTGCTTACAGATGGCTACGGTTTCATCAGTACTGCCACTGTCTACAATAACAATATCCCGGGTAACCGACTCCAGGCTTTGCAGGGTTTTGCCAATGATATGTGCTTCATTTTTTGTAATGATAACAACAGAGATATCCATCCTGCAAAGAAACAATAAAACAGCATGGAAAAAGATGCAGGGAATGTCAAAACATAATTAATTTGGAATTTGCAGGTATAAAAATGAAATTTGTTTAATGTGGCAGCAACAGATCAATGAAATTAAACAGGGCAATACCAAAACACTGGCCCGTTGCATTTCTTATATTGAGAATGAGGTAAAAGGATATGAAGAACTGTTGCAGCAACTGCCGCCTTCCCAAACACCCGTTATCGGCATCACCGGCCCGCCAGGAGCCGGGAAAAGCACATTAGTTGATGCCCTCACCGGCCTGCTGGTCAATGAAGGCAGATCAGTGGCAGTGATCTGTGTGGATCCTTCATCCCCCTTTAATTTAGGGGCTTTGCTTGGCGACCGGATCCGGATGAGTGATTGGTATAATAACCCGAAAGTATTTATCCGGTCTTTGGCCACCCGTGGTTCCCTGGGCGGGCTGCATCCGAAGATCATAGAGATCAGTGACCTGATGAAACTCGCATCCTTTGATTATGTAATCGTGGAAACGGTAGGTGTAGGGCAAAGCGAGATCGAGATCGCAGGGCTGGCCGATATTACAATTGTGGTAGTTGTTCCCGAGGCGGGTGATGAAGTACAAACCATGAAAGCAGGATTGATGGAGATCGCTGATGTTTTTGTTGTTAATAAATCTGACCGGCCCGGTGCCGACCTTTTTGTTAATAATTTAAGACTGATGCTGGCCCCGGCTTTTCACAATCATAACATACCGGTACCCGTTATTAAAACCATTGCTTCACAAAAAAAGGGTATTGATGAATTATTGAAAACGATCACAGTTTCCTTTTTAACGGCAAAAGACAATGAAAAAAGATCCTGGCTGCTTGCCGAAAAAGCATTTCACCTGATACAGCAAAAGAAAATGATGGCTATTGATAAAACGGTGCTCAAACAACAAATTGAAGCAGCGGGTAAGGATTTTAATTTATATGCTTTTATTAAACAATATTATTGATATCCAATTGCAGGTTTATTTGCAGCTAGGCCAATTCCTAATTCCCAATCCCTAATCCCCGGCTCTCTCCTTTTCCTCGATCTTCTTATTCCCTTTCCACCAGCGGTAACCGATAAAGCCAACAATGGCAAAGGGCGCCATCATTAAATACAGGATCGCGGAGTTTAGCCCCTGGGCCGGTTTTTCGCCCATTTGCAGGGCCGTTTTGGTACAAACAGAACACTGAGCCTGCAGGGTTACCGTAAAAAGCAAGGCAAGGGTTATTAAAAACAATATGTTGAAAAAATATTTCATCTGATGGTGCAAAGTTAAGGCAGCCCGGCTGAAAGGAATCACCTGTTTACCAGATTTTAACGAATTAATTTGCTGAAAAAACAACAGATGATTTTAATTTGCAGGAAATAAATGGAATCAGCTTGAAACAATTTTTACCCTTTTTAACGATCATGCTGCTGTGTACTGTAGCCCATGCACAATCAAATACAGCGTCTTTCTTTTACCAATCCGGTATCCAGTATAAAAATAATAACCAGTTAACGGAAGCACTGGCCGCTTTCAATAAAGCGGTTTCGCTCAAAAAGGATTTTGATTCCGCTTATGTGGAAATGGGCAATATTCATGTAATGTCAAAAAACGAGGGTTTGGGAATCAGCAATTATAAAAAAGCGCTTGCCATTAACCCAAAAAATACTGATGCCCTGGTTGCGCTGGGCAAAGTTTACCGGTATGCAAAGTCAAATATTGATTCGGTTCTGTTCTATTTCAGCAATGCTGTAAAAATTGACAGTACAATCAAAGAAGCATTTTACAATATGGCCTGGGCCTTTAACAGCAAAAAGGAATATGATAAAGCCATACTACATGCAGCAAAAGCTCTTGAAATTGATAATAGCTACAGGCCTGCCTATGGCGAACTGGGATTTTCATACAGTTCAAACAAAAAATATGCTGAAGCCGTAGAGCAGTTTAAGAAAAACCTGGCCATATCAAAAGTAGACATCGCCATGCTGTATTCCGGTTATGCATACACTGAACTGAACAATAAAGAAGCTGCCCTGGAGCAATATGAAGCGCTCAAGAAGATCAATGAAAGAATGGCAAACAACCTGAAGAAAAAAATTGATGCCATGCCGGTCAAAACTGATTAACACCTGCTCCCATACTTTTAACCGGTTTAAAAAAATACCCTTTCCCCGGTATTGCAATTAACGGGAACTGATATTAATTTGTGTGAAATTATTTATCATGCGTAAATATATTTTTTTACCGGCAGTTTGTTTACTGCTGGTCAGTACCACACCGGCACAAACAGGTAAAACCGCCATACAGTATTATGACCAGGGCATAAAACTGCTGGATACGGAAAAATATACCGAAGCACTGGCTGCCTTTAAAAATGCCATTGCCAAAGATCCGGGCTACAAAGAAGCTTTATACAGTGCCGGTTGGACGAGCAATGAATTAAAAAATTATACCGATGCCGTTGCTTACCTCGAAAAAGCAAGAACCCTATGGCCCAATGAAGCAAAAGTGTACCTGGAACTGGGATATGCCAATGAAATGCTGAAGAAAAAAACCGTTGCTATTGATTTTTACAATAAATGTTTATCGCTCGATGATGAATATGCCCTTGCCTATAAATACCTCGGCTTACTGTACTATGATGATTTTAACAATGAAAAGGCCATTGAAAATTTTGAATACTACCTGGAACTGGTACCCGATACTGAAGACGACAATGTGTATTATAAAAAAGGAGTTGCGGAAAATGACCTGGCCAGGTACAATGCGGCCCTGGCTTCTGTTAAAAAGGCCGTTGAGCTGAAACCGCGCAGTACGAGGAATATCAATGAACTGGCTTATACTTATTATTTGCTTGAAAATGCCGATGATGCATTGAATAATTATGACAGGGCTTTGTCCATTGACCCGAAATCACTGAGCGCCCTGAATGGCCGTGCGGATGTTTACCGGAAACTTAAAAAAGATGCGGCGGCGGCCATAAAACTGTATGCCAAAACACTGGAGCTGGAACCAAAGAACAAAAAGGCAAATTACTGGACAGGCTGGTGTTACAATGAAATGGAAAGATATAATGATGCTGTTCCTTTCCTGAAAAAAGTGATCGAAGTGGATGACCAGTATGTTTCTGCCTATACCGAACTGGGTTACTCCGATTATGCCTTAAAAAATTATGATGATGCGCTCTATTATTTCAAAAAGGCCTTTGCCATTGAAAAAACTGCCCTGAACCTCTATTATACCGGGCTTTGTTATGTGGGTAAAAAACAAAAGGCAGAAGCTGCAAAAATGGTGCTGGAACTTAAAGCCATGAAATCGGATTATGCCGGTAAGCTGCAGGAAAAGATAGATAAATTATGATCAGCTTCTTATTTCAGAGGTGATGGCCGCATTGTGAAAATTTTCCTGGTCAAAGAACTTCGGCTCAGTAACAAAAGCATTCAGTTCTCCTTTCAGGATGGTTGCAGATAAAAGATCATCGGCCCGGTACACCACCGGTGTTTGGGAAGCCAGTAATTTTTTGGCCCCTTCCAGTGTGACCGCATAGGCATGTGTACAATCATGAAAACCCGCTTTTTTTAAATGTGCGCTGAATGGTTTGGGTAAAAGATTTGTTACCATTTTATAACTCCAGGCCATCCCGCCAAGCGCACTGAGTATTTTATAAATAAACTGTTTTATTTTTAATTTCGTGGTAACGGTCTCGTGTTTTAAATAACCCAGGTAGGCAAGTTCCCATCCTTCGGGCAATTCTTTTAACGCTTCAGGCAATACATCCATCTTTTCCATTAACGGCAACACATCGTCTTCCAGGATCAACACTTTTTTCCAGTTATTTTTGATGATGGCCGTATATACTTTCCGGTGAGATAAAGAACAGGCGATCTCTCCCGTATTCAGCGCTTTGCCCTGGCGTTGCAACTTTTTGGCCATTTGTTCATCATAGGTTCCGTCTGCCTTTATTTTTTCATAATCCAGTTCCAGTTTATCTGCACCCCAAAAAAAATCAAAAGGCAACCCTTCCAGGTTTTGCCTGACCTTTTCATGCCGGCCGGTAAAACGGGGAACGGAAACCACCAGTATTTTATCAAAATACTGCTGCAGGAAATTGCTGATGTTGGCTGGTATCTTCAGGTTGTGCATTTTATGATCACAAAAATAAGGGTTTGATAAGGGTTGCCGGCCTTTACCCGGTTCATTTCAATTAATCCATGCTGTGCCGGGGCAAGCAACCCCGGAGACAATCAATTATTTTTACCTTAATTTGCCAACAATTCCCGGCTATTAAATCATTTCATGTCAAGACCCGAAAATATTCCACGCCTCAGCAGCACCCGGCTTAAAAAAAAGGCACCGGATTATATTCATTTATCCATCCTGCTAAAGGATATTGATGAAGCCATAAAAGATCATGCATCGGGCGACCTGCTGGACCTGGGCTGTGGCAACAAACCTTATGAAGAATGGTATAACCCCAAAACCAAATCCCAAACCGGTTGTGATGTGATCCAGAGTGATAAGAACAGGGTGGATGTGATCTGCCTGGCCACTGACCTGAAATTTGAAGACGGGCAGTTTGATACCGTTCTGGCCACGCAGGTGCTGGAACATGTTTACGATCATCATGCCATGATCAGGGAATCGTACCGGGTGCTGAGGCCCGGCGGGAAAATGATCTTAACCGTACCTTTTACCTGGGAACTGCATGAAGAACCCTATGACTTTTTCAGGTTAACCAAACATGGATTAAAGGAATTGTTTGAAGAGGCCGGGTTTGAAATTATGTATATAAAAGCCAATGGCGGCAAATGGGCGGCCACATTTCAGATGTTTATCAATACCGTTTACTCTACCTTTAAATTTAAAACCCTGCGTGCAAAGATCCTCAAAATAATTTTTATGGAACTGCGGTTAACCTGGCTGCTCAACCACATAGCACTCCGGATAGATAAAAAATATTTTGATGACTGGTGGACACTGAATTATATTGTGGTTGCCCGAAAAAAATAATTATGGAAATAAAGAGCCCGGTTACATACAGCAGTAATATTACCCGGATAAGAAGTTTTGATGTGGAAAAGATAAAAGCCCTTTACCTGGAAGAAACAAGGGTTGATGTATCCCGTTTTTTTAACGGGCTTACAGAAATTGAATTGTACCAGTGTAATGATACCGGCTACCGGTTTTATTTTCCTTTTACTATTTATGGCGATGATAAATTTTACCAGGACCTGCACGAACTGAACAGCTGGTATTACCAGGATAACCGCTGGGAACACCCGTTGGCACTGGGTTATTTAAAGCCGGCCGATAAGATCCTTGAAATTGGTTCAGGCGACGGTTTCTTTATAAAACTCTGCAAAAAAAATAATATCAACGATATTAAAGGCCTTGAAATGAATACGGCAGCTGCTGCAAAAGCAATGCAGGAAGGCAATACCATTATTAACGAGCCCATCCAGGAACACAGTGTACAACATGCCGGGGAATATGATGTGGTCTGTAATTTCCAGGTACTGGAACATATTGTTGATATCAGGTCTTTTTTGGAAGCCTCACTGGCTGTATTAAAAAAGGGCGGCAAAATGATCATTGCAGTTCCCAACAACAATCCTTACTTATTTGAGTGGGATGATTACCACACATTAAATTTGCCGCCACACCATGCCGGGCTCTGGAACAAAGATGTTTTTAAAAAGCTGGAAACTGTTTTCG
>CAZBIK010000185.1:0-7508 GCA_964491955.1 uncultured Ferruginibacter sp. | reverse complement strand
CCAGAAAAAGCGCCTGATCAGGATACTGGAAGATGAGCGTGACATGGAGATCCAGCAGGTGATCCAGAAATTCAGGAGTCCAAAGAATAAATTTGGAGATCATGCCCGCAACAATAAAAAGCGTTGGTAAGATTTGATCCTGCAAGCAACATTGAAACCCCCTTACCCGGGGTTTTAATGTTGCTTTTAAAATAATTAAATGTGATCTTTTCGCATTTGTTAAAATATTCCAATTAACAGTTTCACAAAATGCTTTTAAGTAATTTTAATTCATAAAAAACAGTTATGAAAAATATAAAGATAAGCCTGGTCATGTTGTTTGCATTGCTGGTTACAGTTGAATCCTTTGCCCAGCGCGGAAGGGGGCGCCAGTATAAGCATTATAATTATAACAGGAATCATGTAGCCGTTCATGTTGGCCCCCGGTTTTATTACCGGCCAGCATACCGGCCATACTTCCGGCCGGTTCACCGGTCATATTACAGGAGCCCGCGTGCCTTTGTTCATTACGGGCCGGTATTTGGAGTAAGGGTCAATGTATTGCCGGTTGGATACAGCCGTATTTTTGCAGGGCCAGACCCGTATTATTACAACAATGGTATTTATTACAGGCCATACAACAACCAGTATGAAATAGTTGCGCCCCCATTGAATGCAACCGTAAAAAAATTACCGGCTGATGCAGTGGCTACGATCATTGACGGTCAAAAATATTACCATGTTGGCGGTACTTATTACCAGGAAGAAATGGACGCAAAGAACAGGTTGCGTTACCGTGTTGTGGGTACCGGTGGGGTGATCAATACAGCAGGATCTGTTGACAATACACAAGGATCTGGTGATAATACAGATCTGAATGCCATCGATGAGGCTTTGCCAGTTGTTGGCGACAGGTTTGACCGGTTGCCGGCCGATTCCACTTTACAGATCATCAATGAACAGAAATATTTTCTTTCCCCGGCAGGTATATATTATAAAGAAGTAATAGAAGGAAACAGCCTCCGGTATGAAGTAACAACTGTTCAGTAAGATCCAGGGCAAATTATAATTTTCGGCAGGCAGATTTTTATCTGCCTGTTTGCTTTTCGGTGAAATCCTACAGTCAATATTCTTACCTTTGCGGCTAAAAATAAGCTATATGAAGGAAGTATATATCATTTCGGCTGTTCGTACCCCGATAGGAAGTTTTGGTGGTTCTTTAAAAGGATTATCCGCAACACAGTTGGGTGCTATTGCCATCAAAGGAGCCCTGGAAAAAGCAGGTGTAAAACCCGGGCTGGTTGACGAAGTGTTGATGGGAGCAGTTATACAGGCCAACCTCGGCCAGGCACCTGCACAGCAGGCCGCAAAATTTGCAGGTTTACCCGATAAAGTTTGTTGTACCACCGTAAATAAAGTTTGTGCCAGCGCCATGAAAGCCATTGCACAGGGTGCCCAGAGTATTTTACTGGGTGATGCGGATATTGTTGTTGCCGGCGGAATGGAAAGTATGAGCAATGCACCGTTCTATGCCGACAGCCTTCGCTGGGGAAATAAATACGGTAACGCACAGTTGATAGATGGCCTGGCAAAAGACGGCCTTATTGATGTGTACGACGGCAAAGCGATGGGCAATGCGGCAGAATTGTGTGCAGTTACCTGTGGTGTTTCAAGGGAAGAACAGGATGCTTTTGCCGTTGAAAGCTACACCCGCAGTCAGGCAGCCATCGCTGCAGGTAAATTCGACAATGAGATCGTACCCGTGGAGATCCCGCAACGCAAAGGTGACCCGGTAATGATCACAAAAGATGAAGAACCGTTCAATGTTAAGTTTGAAAAGATACCGGATCTGAAAGGAGCCTTTCAAAAGGACGGGACAGTAACTGCAGCCAATGCATCCACCATGAATGATGGAGCGGCAGCCCTGGTTTTGATGAGCAAAGAAAAAGCTGATGAACTGGGATTAAAACCCCTTGCAAAAATATTGGCCAGTGCCGATGCCACCCAGGCTCCGGAATGGTTTACTACTGCTCCTGCATTGGCTGTGCCGCTTGCAGTTGCCAAGGCCGGTTTAAAAATGACGGATATTGAATACTGGGAATTGAATGAGGCATTTGCGGTAGTAGGCATTGAAAACAGCCGGCGCATGAATTTAGACCCTGCAAAGGTTAATGTGAATGGGGGAGCTGTTTCACTTGGACATCCGCTCGGGTGCAGCGGGGCAAGGATCATCGTTACCCTGATCAATGTATTGAAACAAAACAATGCCAAATATGGTGCAGCGGGTATCTGTCATGGTGGGGGCGGTGCAAGTGCCATGGTTATAGAAAATATGTAAGTTTAAATGCTTTTTATTTGATATTTTAAAAATATTTTATACCTTGTCCGCTGCTGGTATGTTTTTACGATTTTCAAACCATGTCCTGTGAATTTTACATTAAAACAGGCAGGCACAAACGATAGCATTCCGGCGCATTTTAGAAATATTTTTTAAAACCTGCCTTATGGAATCGGAATACTCAATTAGAAAAGCAACGATCAAGGATGTTGACTTTTTAGCCGAAGTGATCATTGGCGCTGAAAAAAGCCTGACCAATAATCTCGGTATCGCCAATTTTTTTGAATTATCAGAAGAAAAAGTAAAGGAACTTATCATTGCCATGCTGGAAGAAGAAGTGGACGGCTGCGACTTCTCCATCAGCAGTTTTTTTATCGCTTTTTATGGTGAAAAACCGGTGGGTGCGCTCGGTGGCTGGTTAGAAGGCTATTATGACGGGATGTCTTCCAATTTACTCAAATCAAACCTGATCTCTTTTATTTTTCCCCATGAAAATGTGGTCAAGGCACAGGCCAAGATGGAACTGATAAAAGAAATGCTGCACATTGAAAGGCCGATGGGCACTTACCAGCTCGAATATGTATATGTGGATAGTGACCACCGCGGTAAAAGGATAACACAGCAATTGATGGATGTTCACCTGGCTTATGCCAAACAGCTGGATCCAAATGTTACCAAAGCGCAATTGTCCTGTTTTGAAAATAATGAATCCATCATCAGGGCCCACGAACGGAATGGGTACGTCCGCATCAGAAGATATGTGTGTGACAATGATAAGATCCTGGATTATTTACCATTCAATGTAAAGGTGCTGCTGGAAAAGACTTTTTAACCTGCGTTTTTTTAAGGGATCTCCCATCCGGTAACCGGCAGATATATGATCTGCCCGGTTGGATATACAGCATACCCGGGCTGTATAAACGGTAACAACCGGTTACGGCATTTGCCATATCTTCGTTTCCAAAATTTGATTCATGAAGAAATTATTATTGTCTGCACTTACGCTTACAACCTGCACTGTGTTTGCCCAGAAGAATGAGGCCCCGTTCAGCATCACCGGTAAAATTGAACAGATCAGATCCGGTATGATCTACCTCAATATTTATAAAGATGGAAATACCATCAAAGATTCTTCAGCGATCACCGATGGCAATTATTCATTTAAAGGCGTTGCCGGCCGGGTCAGCAACGCCATGCTGGATATAAAAGATGAAAAGCAGGACATCCTGCGTTTTTATATTGAGGCTGCTGATATGAAAATTACCGGTACCGGTTACCCGCTAAAGGAATGGGTGATCACCGGTTCCCAGGTAAATGATGACGATAAAAAACTGGCTGCACACCTGAAGCCGGTAAAGGACGAGGAAGAAAAATATTATGCGGCCTATTCAGAAGCCTCAAAGAACAAGAACCAGCCGGTGCTCGACAGCCTGGACGCACTGCAGGATTTCATGATGCAGCGGAAAAGAAGTTTTGTTAAAACATTTGTACTGGATAACCCGGCATCATTAAGAAGCGTTATGGCCATTACTGAAAACTACGGGTATTATGCCGAAGCGGATGAAGTGGCGCCATTGTATTATGGATTGAAAGAAACGGTGCGGAATACACCGAACGGTGAGGAGGTAAAAAAGATGCTGGACATTTACAAATCAGTTTCCATCGGGCAAACTGCACCGGATATCACACAAACAGATCCCAATGGAAAAAAATTCAGTCTTTCATCCCTCCGCGGCAAATATGTACTGGTAGATTTTTGGGCAAGCTGGTGCGGGCCCTGCCGGAGAGAGAATCCCAATATAGTAAAGGCATACGCCGCATACCGTAAAAAGGGGTTTGAAATTTTAGGCGTTTCCTACGATAATGAAAACGGGGAGGCCAAATGGAAAAAGGCCATTGCGGATGATGGGTTGACCTGGAAACAGGTAAGCGACCTGAAAGGATGGAAAAATGCATCCTCAGAACAGTATTATATCAAAGCCATTCCCTCCAATGTATTGCTGGATAAAGAAGGGCGGATCATAGCCAAAAACCTGTTCGGTAAAAAACTGGCCGATAAACTGGCGGAGCTGATGCCGTAATTACCAAAATTGAACATTTGTGAAAACCCGCACCGGGACATCCGGTAAGTATTAAACAACAATTTGCTCATCTGTTGGTTATAGGATAAATTTGCAACCTCATTGATAAATAATACACATGCGACAAATTGCATTTAGAGAAGCCCTTAGAGAAGCCATGCAGGAAGAAATGCGCAGGGATGAACGCGTTTTTTTAATGGGTGAAGAAGTAGCTGAATACAACGGTGCCTATAAAGTGAGCCAGGGAATGCTGGATGAATTTGGCGAAAAACGGGTGATCGATACACCCATTGCCGAACTTGGTTTTACCGCGATCGCTGTGGGTGCGGCCCAAAATGGCCTGCGCCCGATCGTGGAATATATGACCTGGAATTTTGCCGTATTGGCTTTAGATCAAATATTAAATACCGCTTCTAAAATGCTGGCAATGAGTGGGGGACAGGTTGGATGCCCGATCGTTTTCAGGGGCGCTAACGGAAGTGCCGGCCAGTTGGGTGCACAACACTCAACTGCCTTTGAAGCTTTGTATGCAAATATTCCGGGCATCAAGGTAATATCCGTTTCAAATCCTTATGATGCCAAAGGTTTACTTAAAAGCGCTATCCGCGATGACGACCCTGTTGTTTTTATGGAGAGCGAAGTGATGTATGGCGAAAAAGGGGAAGTGCCTGAAGAAGAATACCTGTTGCCCATCGGTAAAGCATTTATCAAAAGGCCCGGTAAAGATGTAACGATAGTATCTTTTAACAAGATGATGAAAGTTGCTTTAGGCGCTGCCGAGGAACTTGCCAAAGAAGGCATTGAAGCCGAAGTGATCGACCTGGCCACCATCCGCCCGCTGGATTGGTTCACCATACTGGAAAGTGTAAAAAAGACCAACAGGCTTGTGATCGTTGAAGAGCAATGGCCGTTTGCTTCAGTATCTTCAGAAATAACTTACAGAATACAAAAAGAAGGATTTGATTACCTGGATGCACCCATCCGCAGGATCACTTCTGCTGACGCACCCATGCATTACGCACCAAACCTCGTTGCCGCCTATTTGCCGGATGTTTCCAGGACCGTGAAGCTGGTTAAGGAAGTGATGTATTTGAGGAAATAACGAATTCAGGATACTAGATACTGGATATATTCTGCCGATTTTAAAAGCTTTTTTGAATTTTAAACTCCATCCATCATCCAGTATCAAGTATCAAGAATCTTCTCCTTCAACCTTCGTAAATTACACCATGTCTTACCACTCTCTTGAAGCATGTTTACTTGACCTGGAAAAGAACGGGCAGCTGATCCGCATCAAAGAAGAAGTTGATCCTTATCTTGAAATGGCGGCCATACACCTGCGTGTACACGAAGCTGGAGGTCCTGCCTTGCTGTTTGAAAAGGTAAAAGGCAGCACATATCGCGCAGTATCCAATATTTTCGGGACGCTTGAACGGAGTGAATTCATCTTCAGGGATTCTTTACAAACCGTTCAGCAGCTGATCGAACTAAAGGACGATCCCGTTAAAGCAATAAAAAGCCCGTTCAAAAATTTCAGCGCCGGGCTGGCAGCTTTAAAGGCACTGCCTAAAAAGGATCCGTTTCACAAGCCGGTGTTGTTTGAGGAGATAAAACTGTCTGAACTGCCTCAAATACAGCACTGGCCGATGGATGGAGGCGCTTTTGTAACACTTCCGCAGGTTTATACCGAAGACATCGACAAGCCGGGCATCATGCAGGCCAACCTGGGCATGTACCGCATACAGTTATCCGGAAATGATTATGTACCAGATAAAGAAGCAGGTTTGCATTACCAGCTGCACCGGGGTATTGGCGTGCATCAAAGCAAGGCCAATAAAAAAGGGTTGCCGTTAAAGGTAAGCGTGTTTGTTGGCGGGCCGCCATCGCATTCGGTGGCAGCTGTGATGCCCTTACCCGAAGGCATCAGTGAAATGACCTTTGCCGGTGTTTTGGGCGGCAGGAGATTCAGGTATTGTTATGCCGACGGTTTTTGCATCAGTACCGATGCCGACTTTGTGATCACCGGTGAAGTGTACCCGAACGAAAACAAACCCGAGGGCCCCTTTGGCGATCACCTGGGTTATTACAGCCTGCGGCATGATTTCCCGGTGATGAAGATCCATAAAGTATATGCCCGGAAAAATGCCATCTGGCCATTTACCGTTGTTGGCCGCCCGCCGCAAGAAGATACCAGTTTTGGAAAGCTCATTCATGCCATGACCGGCAAAGCCATACAGCAGGAAATACCCGGGCTGAAAGAAGTACATGCTGTTGATGCTGCAGGGGTTCACCCGCTTTTACTGGCCATTGGCAGTGAAAGATATACACCTTATTCGCCCGCAAAACAACCGGCCGAGTTACTGACCATTGCCAACCATGTGCTGGGAACCGGGCAACTGAGCCTGGCCAAATTTTTATTCATAACTGCTGATGATGAAAACCGTTTACACACCAATGATATTGAAGGTTATTTCCGGTTTGTACTGGAGCGAATCCATTTGGAAAGGGATATTCATTTTTATACCAACACCACAATCGACACACTGGATTACTCCGGTTCGGGATTGAACAGCGGCAGTAAAGTGGTATTGGCTGCTTACGGAGATCCGATACGGGAATTGAGTACAACAGTTCCGGAAGTATTCAATCATTTAAATGGTTTTGAAGATCCAAGACCGGTCATGCCCGGCGTGATGGCCATCCAGGCAAATGCATTTTCCGACTATAAAACTGCTGCCGGAGAAATCGGAATGATCAATGATCAATTATCAATGATCAATGATCAGTTAAAGGGCATTGCATTCATTATCATTTGCGATGACGCCGGTTTTGTAAGTGAAACACTGAATAATTTCCTCTGGGTAACATTCACCCGCTGTAATCCTTCGCATGATATCTATGGCATTGGAGAGTTTACTGAAAACAAGCACTGGGGCTGCACCGGGCCGCTGGTATTTGATGCACGGATAAAACCGCATCATGCACCCCCTGTTGAAAAAGATGCTGCAGTAGAAAAAAAGGTAGACCGCCTTTTTGAAAAGGGTGGAAGTTTGTATGGCGTTCTGTAAGGGTCCGCTGACAGTAAATATCTATAGCTTTCCTGAACTTAT
>CAZBIK010000184.1:0-7512 GCA_964491955.1 uncultured Ferruginibacter sp. | reverse complement strand
TGGTGATTTTACAAACAATTTTTTGGTAAGCTGCTTAACTGTAATTGTTATGTATATTTATAGCCTGATCTCATAACCGGGCTTATTCCTTATATCAAACTTTATATATGAACAGGTTATTTTTTACATTGATCTTTAGTGCGATTCTTTTCCCAGCATCCGGGCAGTCCCCTAATTTTATAAACAGGGACAGCCTGAACAGGTATTGCGACCACATCATGCGAATTTTTGCGGAAGGAAAATTCATGGAGGCCACCCAGTTATTCAAACAGCATTCAGTGATGGACAGTACAAGTGTGAACAACATCGGCATTACCATGAACGACCAGATGGCCGGCGTACTGCCTTATTACAAAAAGATCGTGGGGTATGAACTGATCACAGAAAAGGAAGTGAAAAACTCACTGGCACTCAGGCAGTACCTGTTGAAATTTGAGAATTATTTCCTCATATTTGATTTTTTCCTGTATAATAACGGCACGGGATGGACGATCTCCAATTTTTATTATAAAGATGCACCGGGAAATCTTTTCTGAGGCATTACAGGTTATATACTCCTGTTGCCGTCAAAGTTCTCCAGTTCCTTGCTCACTGCATTCAGGAAAGTAGAACCCAATGCGCCATCAATGATCCGGTGATCGTAACTTAATGAGATATACATCATGTGGCGGATGGCAATGCTGTCGCCCTGCGGGGTCTCAATCACCATCGGCCTTTTTTTAATGGCGCCCACGGCCATGATGGCTACCTGCGGCTGGTTGATAATGGGTGTGCCCATGATGCTGCCGAAAGTACCCACATTGGTTAAGGTGAATGTGCCGCCGGTGGTATCATCGGGCCTTAGTTTGCCGGTACGTGCTGCATTGGCAAGCCCGTTCACCTGTTTGGTGAGCCCGGTTAAATTAAGCTGGTCGGCATTTTTAATAACCGGTACAATTAAATTTGCGTTGGGCAGGGCAGTGGCCATACCGATGTTCAGGTCTTTTTTTATGATGATCTTATCGCCTTCCACACTGCTGCTGAGCCAGGGGTATCTTTTGATGCATTTTACAATGGCTTCAATGAACAGCGGTGTGAAAGTGATCTTTTCGCCTTCTCTTTTTTCAAATTCCTTGTTCACTTTTTCCCTCCACAAAACCAGGTTGGTCACATCACATTCGGCAAAACTGGTTACATGTGCACTGGTATGTTTGCTGTCAACCATATGTTTGGCGATCAGTTTGCGCATACGGTCCATTTCGATCACTTCCACATTGCCTGTGAAAACGGTGGGTGGCTGGAAAGCAGGTTGTGGCTCGTTGAGATTTGAACGTTGTTCGTTGGGCGTTGTTCGTTGTTCGTTGTTCGTTGTTTGTATGGCAGGTGCTGTAATTGTTTGTTGAGGTTGACTAACGGTACTTCTGTTGGCCACATAAGCTAAAATATCTTTCTTGCTTACCCTTCCTTCCTGGCCCGTACCTGGAATATTTTCCAGTTCGGCCATACCAATGCCTTCCTGCTGTGCTATATTTAATACAAGCGGGGAATAAAAACGGATCGCTGATTTCGATGATTGATCTGATCTCGCAGATGATTCAGTTGGCAGGTAAGGAATTTCTTCCACTACTTTGGCATCTTCATATTCTTCCTTTTTTGGTGCAGGTGCAGGCTGGTTATTGGAAACGGCTGCATTGGCACCTACCCGTATTTTTGCAATGACGGTACCAATGGGCACCACGTCATTTTCTTTAAATAATATTTCTTCAATAACTCCTTCTGTGGTAGAAGGCACTTCACTGTCCACTTTATCGGTGGCGATATCCAGCACGGTTTCATCCTGTTTGATCGCATCTCCCGGTTTTTTGTGCCATTTTAAAATGGTGGCTTCCATGATGCTTTCTCCAAGTTTTGGCATTACAAGATCTACTACACTCATATACGTAATTGAAATTTGACTATTGAATTAAATAATATTACCGAAGAAATCCTGTACTTCGGCAGCAACCGGGTTCAAAGGTAATTATTTCCCTTTTAATCGGTTGAATCTCCTGTTTATGTTCCGGCTAAAATGAATTTGCGCAGCAAATTCAATGCATTCACAGCAGTTAACTGGATGTTCCGCATCCGGTCGAACCGGAAATAGAGTTGGTGTGCCTCTAATTTTTCGCTGTTGCCTACGGCTATCCAGACTGTACCGGCTGGTTTTCCGGGCAGCCCGCCTCCAGGCCCCATGATACCCGAAACAGCTATCACATAGCCAGACCCAAGATTTTTCAGCGCACCCCGGGCCATCTCCAGAACAATTTCCTCACTCACTGCACCCGCAGTTTCCAGTGTTGCCTGATCAACCTGTAACAGATCTTCCTTTGCTTTATAAGAATAACTGATCACGCCGCCGTCAAAAAATGCCGAGGAACCGGGAATGGATGTAAGCAGGTGGGCAATATAACCTCCTGTACAGCTTTCGGCGGTACACAAGGTACTGCCTTTGGCCATTAATAATTTACCCAATACCTTTTCCATGGGTTCATCAATATCAGTTACCAGGTGTTGGGAAACAATGGATTTCAGTTTTTCGAACTGTTGGCTGATTTCAGCATCAAGGGCGTCTTTATCCGGCCCCGTTGCGGATAAACGCAATCTTACCATGCCATAATTGGGCAGGTAAGCCAGTTTGATACGGTCCGGCAATGCTGCTTCAAAATGGCCGATCAGTTCTGCCAGGAAACTTTCGCCAACACCGGCTGTTAATAAGGTTTTATGAATGATGGCAGGGAACCAGTATTGGGTAAGCAAAAACGGGATCACTTCATCTTCCATCAAACCCTTCATTTCGTGCGGCACACCGGGAAGGCTGATGAATACTTTTTCGTTCTTTTGAAAAAGCATGCCCGGGGCCGTGCCTCTTTTATTTTGCAGCACAGTACAAACATCCGGAACTTCGGCCTGTTTTATATTGCGTTCAATGATGGGGCGGTTGAGTTTGGTGAAAATATCCAGCACGTTCTGCCTGGCCGCTTCATTGATCACCAGGGTTCCCCCAAAATATTTGCACAGCAGGGGTTTGGTAATATCATCCGCCGTGGGCCCCAGCCCGCCGGTAATGAGCATGATATCCGCCTGTTCCTGTTCCTGGTCCAAGGCAGCCCATATCTCATCCCACACATCGCCAACTGCCACCCGGCGTACCACCCGGATGCCGTATTTGTTGAGTTCCTGAGCCATCCAGGCGCTGTTGGTATCAATGACCTGCCCTATTAAAAGTTCGTCGCCGATGGTGATGATGGAAGCCTGTGTCATGTTGTAATAAAAGGGTATTTACAGGTGGAGATAAAAATTATTCAAAAGAAATGCCTTCATAAATATCCTTTAACAGAAAATGCTGGTTAATTGTTGAAATGCTGAACAAATTTTCAATGGATTTATAATCGGTAAGCTGCCAACTGTTATCAGCATTGCGGATGTGTTTTTCCACGTAAATTTTTTCGGAATCTATAAGTATATATTCCTGCAGGGTATCAATATCCCTGTACAAGGTAAATTTTTCACCTTTGTCGTAATTGCGTGTTGAGTTGGAAAGTATTTCAATGATGACAGATGGGTTTGCAGCCGTATCAAAATGATCGTCAGTAAATTCCATCTCACCACATATAATAGAAATATCAGGATATGTATAAAGTGTGTTTTTAGGAATATGAATTCTTAAATCGTTGCTGTAAGGAATGCAGCCTTTTCCTTTTAATTTGCTGCCTATGTCAACAAATAAATTTGTAAATATTCTGTTATGTTTAGCCGATGCTCCGCTCATGGCAAAAACTTCACCCTGGTAGTATTCATGTTTTTCCGGCGCTTCCCGTTCTGATTCCAGGTAGTCTTCCTGGGGTACAAATTTGTAGTTAAGCGCAGGCTCTTCCACTTTATTTTTCATATTTCAAATTTAAATCTTTTAGTTTTGATAAATAAATTTATTTGATGATGAAAATATGGACAGCATTGGTTTTGTGTGTGGTTTATCATGTTGGTATTGCCCAAACCACAGGTGTAAAAATAGCACAGGCATTTAAAAAACTGGAGGCCGATCCGCAAATGAAGCATGCCATGTTGAGCCTGTATATAGTGGACAGTAAGACCGGTAAACCGGTATTTGATAAAAATGCGCAGACCGGGTTGGCACCGGCGAGCAGTTTAAAGGTTGTTACCAGTGTTGCAGCCATTGAATTACTGGGAAAAGATTACCGCTACCAGACTGAATTTGGTTATAATGGAAAAATAACAGGAAATATTTTGAAAGGCAACCTGATCATAAAAGTTTCGGGCGACCCAACCCTGGGAAGCTGGCGCTGGGACAGCAGCAAGGCAGAAAATATTTTACAACAACTCACCGCAACTCTTCAGGCAAACAATATAACCAGCATCACCGGTGATCTTGTAATTGATGACAGTAAATGGGAAACGCAGGCCACGCCGCGGGGCTGGACCTGGGAAGACATAGGGAATTATTACGGAGCCGGTGCAAGGGGATTGAACTGGCACGAAAACCAGTACGACCTGATGCTGTCGCCCGGAAAAAATGAAGGAGATTCAGTAAAGATCTTATGGACCGAACCTGAATTACAGGCATCGGTGTTGGTGAATGAATTAAAAACCGGGAAACCCGGCAGCGGCGATAATACCATTATTTATTTACCCGAAGAGGGATTGATCGGATACGTGAGGGGCACAGTGCCCGCCGGCGTAAATACATTCAGGATCTCCGGCTCCATGCCCAATGCATCAAATGCTTTTTCAAATGCTGTTGAAAAAAGTTTTTTGAAGAATAATATTCAACTGGGCGGCCGCACAAAAAATGCCGTTGTTTATTTCATCAATCATGAACCATTACCCGTTGCTGCTGATTATTTTCTCCGTGTTCAGTCCCCGCCGGTCGACAGCATTAATTACTGGTTCCTGCAAAAAAGTGTAAACCTTTTTGGCGAAGCCTTTGTAAAGACCATTGCCTTTCATCAAGCCGGATATGGATCTGCCGACAGCGGTATCAGCATCATCAGGGAATTCTGGAAAGAAAGGGGCATTGCAAAACCTGCCCTGAAAATGATCGATGGCAGCGGGCTTTCCCCTGCCAACCGGGTTACCACCCATGCATTGGTGACGGTGATGCAGTATGCCCGGAAACAAAACTGGTTTGCTTCTTTTTATGATGCGCTTCCCCTGCAGAACGGTATTAAAATGAAATCGGGGTATATCGGCGGTGTAAGAAGTTATACAGGTTATATACGTTCCCGGTCGGGCACTGAATATACCTTCTCATTCATCATCAATAATTTCGACGGAAGCCCCGGCGCTGTCAGGGAAAAAATGTGGAAGCTGCTGGATATTTTAAAGTAAGTCTGCAACTGAATCCTCTTCCGGGGGGAGACTTAAATCGTATGCGGGATTGAATGGCTTTTTGCTTACTTTCATGCAACACTAAAAACCAATCATTATGAGTGAACAGAATTTTAATAATCATGCCAGGTATGTTCCCCTGTATCATTTTATTGCGTCAACAGCTATGGTGGCTTTAATTATCGGAAGCTGTATCAATTTATTCAATGCCTGCAGCAACTGTACCAATACGGATCACAGTGGTCTATACAGCGCATCACTGATCTGCCTGATCAGTTTTATTTTGCCCATTCTTTACTGGTACAGCCGTGCATTTGCATTAAAGGCGCAGGACAGGGCCATTCGTGCCGAAGAGAATTTCAGGCATTTTATTGCAACGGGCAAACCACTGGACAGCCGTTTGCGCATGAGCCAGGTGATCGGTTTGCGGTTTGCCGGCGATGATGAATTTGTGGCGCTTGCCAAACAGGCTGCTGATGAAAACCTAAGCCAGAAACAGATCAAAATGGCGATAAAGAACTGGAAGGCGGATAATAACAGGGTTTAATTAATGGATAATGGGATAATTTATAATGGATAATTTTTTTATCTGCATTGTTCCTGAGATTTCAGCAGGAAATCATGAATTTGATGAATTATCAATTATCCATTTTTAAATTATCCATTATCAATTATCCATTAACAAAATATCCTTTCAATTTCTCCTTCAGCACCTCCGGCATATTGCAGCGCTTCATCGTTTTTGCATCTACAAAAAACAGGGTAACCTGTCCCGTATTCAGTAATTCGTCCTGTTCATTAAATATCTCGGCGTGAAATACAATTTTGAAATGGGAGGGCATTTCTTTCAGGGTGGTTTTTACCGTGATGAGGTCATCATATTTTGCGGGCCTTAAAAAACGGCTGTGAATTTCCACCACCGGCATAATGATGCCAAGCGCTTCTATCTCTTTATAGGTATACCCGATCTGGCGGATGGCCTCCGTGCGGCCTATTTCATAGAATTGCGCATAGTGGCCGTAATACACCACGCCCATCTGGTCGGTGAGCGCATAATGGATACGTATTTGTGTTTCGGTGATGAACATTTTAGTTTAGTTGATAATTGATAATGAGTTAATGGATAATTTCTTCAAATCCCGGACTCTGGCTTTATTACAGGGAACAATGAATTCAAAAAATTATCCATTATCATTTATAAAATTATCCATTTGAATTAGTGTTACTTCCCGATCATACCATCCACACTTATTTTACCGGGGCCAACAAATAATAATACCAGGTAAGCGGTTAAATATATTGTGGCCACCTCGCCATCACCTGTAAAATCTGCATTGTGTGCCTTGAACAATGCTACACACATGGTAACGATCAGCGGAATTGCCGACAGCCTGGTAAACAGGCCAAGGATCAGGAACAGGGAACAAAAGAATTCGGCAAAAACTACCAGGGCAAGCGACATGGTAGTACCTATCCCTAAAAAATTCATGAATTTACCCTGGTACTCACTGAAATGCACCAGTTTGTCATAACCGTGGACCATCATTAAAATGCCAACACCCAGCCGCAATACCAGCATGGCGGCATTAAATGCCCCGGCAGAATACTTTGTTGATAATAATTTTCTCATGTAGATTTTTTTTAACCGGTTTCAGATCTTGTAATTAACTGTTATAAAAATTCTGTAAAAAACTTATTTATCATTTTATTAACAGGGATGTAAAAATACATTCGTTTTGTTTACATCAATTATCCACTTATTAACAATCATTTGGAATGATGTTTGTAACTGTATTTGAAACCAGTAATTTTGCAACCAGAAAACCATTGAACGAATCTTCTACCATGATAAAACAAAAAATTGCACTCCTGCTTTTTGCAGCAGTCATTTACTTTCCTGCAATTGCCCAACCAACACATGCCGTTACCGACCCCGAAAAAAAGTTCAAAGACGCCAAAGCCCTTTTTGTACAGGAGCATTTTGCACTGGCATACCCGCTTTTTGCCGAGTTGAAAGCGGCAAACCCGGATAACCCGGTCAGCGACCATACCTACATCAACGACGATGTAAATCATTATTATATCGTTTGCCGGCTGAAACTGAAAAAACTCAAAGCGGAACAGGATGCACGGCATTATATCATTCTG
>CAZBIK010000183.1:0-7517 GCA_964491955.1 uncultured Ferruginibacter sp. | reverse complement strand
CATAAAATGCAGTTATGAATTTTTCTATATCTGCCCTGCTGTTGATATCCGGTTTCATCTTTATTTTGGTTCATGTGATTGATAAAGCTGCAATAAAAAAGCCTGTCCAATGACCGGGCAGGCTTTAAAATTATGATACTTATTTCTTACTGTACATGTGTTGTTAAAAATACCTGTATTTTATTATAGGCATCGGTTAGAGTTGTGGCTCCCCAGGTATCAACATGGCCAAGCCCGGCGTAAGGATGATATTCGTTAATTACTGATGCCGCAGTCAATTTGTCTTTTAATGCCACTGATTGTGTGGTTGCATTTACAATGGCATCTGCCGTACCCTGAAAAATAATGGTAGGACAGGCATTTACAGCATTGGCATAAGCTGTAGTGATGGGGCTGGATTGTGCATACAAAGTTGGATTGGTAACAGGAGTACCGCTCATTAAGGCAACTAAAGCCAGCTGTGATGGAGGATTTACTGCATAATCATTATACATGGCAACCATATCCGTTGGCCCGCAAAAATCAACAACGGCTTTTATTTTTACCGGGCCCTGGTATTTATAGGCCTGCAAAAGCGCAAGGTGACCGCCGGCACTGGCTCCCATCAGAACAAACTTATCGCTCACCAGGTAAGATGCCCGGTTGCCAAAAATAAATTCAACTGCCGCTTTAACATCCAGTTCCTGTGTTGGAAAAACATTGTTTGATGGCAATGCAGCCAAACGGTAGTTGATATTGAAAATAGCATAATCCGGAATACGGCTTTTAAGTGTATCGATAATGGCAGCATTAAAATCAGCCTTATCGCCCGAGATCCATGCGCCGCCATGTATAAGTATGATCACTTTGGTAGTGGCAACACTGCGGTTTGCAGGCAGGTAAATATCCATTTTCTGCAACGGGTCTGTTCCGTAAGCAACGTTGAGTGTTGTTTTTTCAGTGATGGTTATTGGAGTGCCGCCACCGGTATCATCTTTACTGCATGATGTAAAAAACAGGGATATTACCGATGCCAGGAAAAGAATCTTTATTTTCATAATGGAATGATTGAAGATTAAAAATACGGATTATTAAAGCTAAAAAGATACAATGTTTATCCAGCTGTTCAATCCCGTTTAAAACACAGGTTGGTTTTCGGGCTTATGCAATTTTCTGCATCAACGTTAATCTTTTATAAATACTCTCTTCGGTCTCTGTCAATTCAAAGTGATTGCCCCTTTCCACGATCCTGCCATCCTGCAATATCAGGATCTCATCTGCTTCCATAATGGTACTTAAACGGTGGGCAATCACTAATGTTGTTCTGCCTTCCATTAAATTATTCAGTGCATCCTGCACCGACTTTTCCGATTCAGTATCCAGGGCCGATGTGGCCTCATCCAGGATGAGGATGGCAGGGTTTTTAAAAACCGCCCGTGCAATACTGATGCGCTGGCGCTGCCCGCCGGATAAGCGGATACCCCGGTCGCCGATATTGGTTTCATACCCCGCTTCCGTATCCATGATAAAATCATGGGCATTGGCAATTTTAGCGGCTTTCATCACATCTTCCAGGCGAGCATCCGGTTTTCCCAGGGCAATATTGTTAAAGATGGAATCATTGAATAAAATGATGTCCTGTGTTACAAAACTCATCTGGCTGCGCAGGGATTCCATGGTATATTCCCGGATATCTTTTCCATCGATCCTGATGCTGCCGCTGCTCACATCATAAAACCTGGGCAATAAATCTGCAATGGTGGATTTACCTACACCGGAAGGCCCAACGAGTGCAACGGTCTTTCCCTTTTCAATGGTAAAACTGATGTCGGTTAAAACCGGTTTATCCGAATAGCCAAAGCAAACCTTATTAAATTCAACCCTGTCTTTGAATGATCGTAATGTTACTGCATCCGGATGGTCGGCCACTTCAATTTTTGTATCCAGCACTTCAAGGATCCTTTGCCCGGATGCCTCGCCGCGCTGTATATTGGCCAGCGCCACCACCATGGCTTTTGCCGGCCTGATCACCTGTGAAAAAATGGCAATAAAGGCAATGAATTCACTGGCCTGCAACCCGCCCGAAACTGCTCCCTGGTTTTTCAGGATCATACTTCCCCCGTAAATTAATATACAGGCCACCACGATCACACCGGATACTTCAGAAAAAATGGGCGCCAGTTCCCTTCTTTTAAATCCCTGCAAGCTGGCCCTGCGGTAAAAATCATTTTCGCGGCGGAACCTTTTTACGATAAAATCCGTGGCGTTGAACGAACGGATGATGCGCATGCCCATCAGGGTTTCATCAATGATGGTTAACAGCCTCCCGATGGACGACTGCATGTCACTGGCTTCCTTGCGCAATCTTTTTGTGACCAGGGCAATACCGATCGCCGAAATGGGAATGATCAGCAGGGTAAACAGGGTAAGCTTTACCGATATGGCAAACAGGGCAATAAAATAACCGATCATGATATACGGCTCTTTAAAAAGCACTTCCAGCGAATTGGCCGCCACGGCCTCAATTTCAAAAACATCGGAATTCATACGGGATAGCAGGTCGCCTTTTTTTTCTTTGGTAAAATAACCCATGTGCAGGTGGTTCATTTTTTCGAAAATGGCTTCCCGTATCCGTTTAACCAGCAGGGATCTTGCACTCACCATGCTGCGCTGGGCCAGGTATCGGAACACATTGGTAAGGATTACTGCCAGTACGATCAGTTCAGCAATAAAGTATAATGCATATACCGGGTTTGCTTTTTTTAAATGATAAACCTGGTAATAAAAAAGGTCTTTAAAATATACGGCCGAAAAGGAAAAGTCGGGGGCCGTTGCATAACGCTGCAGGCTTTCTGCAGTCTGGCTGTCAAATAAAAAATTCAGCAGCGGGATGATCAGGGCAAACTGGAATACGCTGAAGAATACCGCAATTAGCGTAAATACAAAAAACGGTACCACAAAAAAATGGTAAGGTTTTGCAAATTTCAATAACCGCCTGTACGTCTTCATTGGCTAATGCTTATGTTAATATAATGACCGGTAAATTTTCCAGTATTCCTGTGCTGCAATATCCCAGCAGTATGCTTTTCCTTTTTTTATGATCGCATCCTGCATATTCAATCTTACATATTGTTTCATACCATCCACAAATGTAGCTTTCATGTGTGCCGGTGAAAAATCATCAAAATAAAAGGCCACATCGCCGCCAATTTCCGGCAGGGCGGTTTTACCGGATAAAAATAAGGGTTTCCCTACCGACATGGCTTCAGTAACGGGCAGCCCAAAACCTTCGGCCGTTGAAGGCATGGCAAAGGCATAACAGTTGGTAAAATACCATGATTTTTCACTTTCAGAAACGGGACCCACTATTTTAATGTTTTTTGAGATACCCATTGCTGCAGCGGTATCCAGGATGGATTGATAATAATCCACATCGTCGATCCGCCCGGCGATCACCAGTTCCATCTGTTCCTGTCCCTGGACCAGCGGCAACAGGCTGTGAAAATTCTTCTTTGGTAAAATGGTGCCGATTGAAAATATAAATGGTTTTGCAGGAAAGTATGACCTGTTGAGCAGTTGCGGTTCCGTTAAAGTGTTGGTGCCGTTGTGGATAACATGCAAAGGTTTATTGGCGGTATCACAATAGAATTCAACATCATTTTTTGTGTATTCACTCATGCAGATGATCACATCGGCCCTGTTGATGAGCTTTTGCAGCCTGCCCAGGTTACGTTGTTTTTTAAATTCGGATTTGGATGGATCGTACATGAAATTGAGGTCATGTACAGAAAGTACCACTTTGATGTTTTTATTCCTGAAGGGCAGGTAGTAACTGTCCTGGTAGGCGGCATGCCAGATCGTATAAGGCTGCAGTGCAGGCATCCGGATCTTATGAAGATCGGTTTGTATGATGTGATCCATGTTTTTTTCAAACAGGTATTGTTTACCGGGCGGGCTGTATACAGTGATTGCTTCCTTACCGGGGCCGGAAAATTTGCCGAGATGGTTACCCAGGTTTAAACAGTAGTGGTATAAACCCGTATTCTCATATTTCATCCTTTCACAATCAAAAATTATCCTTTTCATCATACTTTAAAATGTACAGCTGGTTGTTTACGATCAATTTTTAAAATTGATCCTCTATTTAAAGTTACCCTGGCTTAAAACCGCAAAAACTGTGCAAACTCATGTGCAGCCATGATTTTGAGCAGAGCCTGTTTTCATTAAAATGTCAATATTGTATTTGGCATTTACAAGTTAAGCTTAAAAGCAGGGATCATTCCGGTAAAGGTTGTACAAAAAAGATACCTGTTTATCCTTCCGTTTTATACCGGGTTAACAGCATATAATTAAATCTATATCAATCTAATAAATAATAATTTTACAAAAGAAAAAGAGTGGGTGAATGGGTATAAAACAGGTTTGAATGAGAAATTTTACCAGTTAAAACAGTTAACCATGTTTAAGATCATCCTGGATTGTGATTTAATGCGGTACAGGGATTCCGGTTTATATCATTATTGCCTGAATTTAGGCACTTATGTACAAAGAACACTGGAAAAAGAGCAGGGGGGGCGTATTTCATTTTATGTACCTTCATCAGAAAAGGGATCATTTGGGCAGGATGCCGCCTGCATTACAGAAAAAAAATGGCACCCGAAATTTGTAAAGCCGTTTTTATGGGATTGTGATATATGGCATGCTCCTTTTCAATCAGGCCGTGTATTTCCTGCGGGTAACAAGCGTATCAAAGTGTTATTAACGATTCATGATCTGAATTGCCTGCATGAAGGGAAGTCAAAAAAAGAACAGGAAGACAGTTTACGCAAGACACAGAAACTGATCGATAGCAGTCATGCCATTGTTTGTATCTCGCATCATTGTAAAAAGGACGTTCTCGAAAACCTGGATGTAAAAAATAAGCCGGTATATGTTATTCATAACGGCACTCATCAAATACATATTCCTCCTGAAAAACCAATGCATTATTTACCCGGCAGGCCATTTTTATTTACGATGGGATATGTGAACAGAAAAAAAAATTTTCATACCCTGCTGCCGCTTTTACAGGATGAACGCCTGGAATTAATTGTTGCCGGTAAATTTGATGACCCTGAATATGTTCAGATGATGAAGCATCTTGCTGAAAAGGCCGGGGTTGCAGACAGGTTGCATTTGCTCGGCCCAGTATCAGAATCAGACAAGGCATGGTACTTAAAAAACTGTACCGCTTTTTTGCTGCCTTCCCTGGCAGAGGGATTTGGCGCACCTGTTGTTGAAGCCATGGCATTTGGCAAACCGTTGTTTTTATCCGGTCTCACCTCATTGCCTGAGATCGGTCGGGATGTGGCTTTTTATTTTGATGATTTTGACGGGGAGAAAATGCTGCAGGTTTTTAAAGAAGGAATGGTAAATTACCGGAAGAACGGGTTATCCGGAAGGATCATCAGCCGGGGAAATGATTTTAACTGGGAAGAAAAGGCGAAGGAATATTTAAAAGTTTACCGTTCATTGTTATAAATGATAAATGTATGCAACCTGAAGAAAGAATATGGAATACGGAATTGGTTTATGACTTTGGAGTAAGACGATCGGAGTTGTGCAAAGCCATGGATTTTAAAGCCGGTTGGTTTAAACGCTGGTGTGCAGAACTGGATGAACAGCCCAATTTTCACCGCAAACAATGGGAGTTTGTTTATATCATGCAGGCTTTGTGGGAGCGGGGTTGTATTGCCCGGGAAAAAAAAGGGCTGGTGTTTGCTGTGGGTACTGAACCCCTGCCGGCCATGTTTGCCAAATATGGATGTAATATCCTGGCTACTGATATTTTTCCGGAAAAAGGGATTGAAATGGGATGGGAAAACGGTAACCAGCTTTGCTTTGGTACGGAACAATTAAATACAAGGGGAATTTGTGATGCAACTGAATTCAGTAAAAGGGTAAGCTACCGGGCCGTTGATATGAATGATATTCCGGGCGAACTGGTTGATTTTGATTTTAACTGGAGCAGTTGTTCTTTTGAACATTTGGGAACCATTGAAAAAGGGATCAACTTTTTACAAAATCAATTGAAGACCTTAAAACCCGGAGGATGGGCTGTGCATACTACTGAATATAATATTTCGAGTAATGACGAAACTCAGGACAATAATGATTCAGTATTTTACCGGAAAAAGGATATCGAAAAGATTGTTGCCCTGTTAAGGGCTGACGGACATTATGTGGATGAACCCGATTATGCCTTAGGTGGATTGCCCGAGGATTTTAAGGTGGATATATATCCTTATAAGCAGGATGTACACCTGAAATTACAAATAGATAAGTTTGTGGTAACTTCTATCGGCCTGATCATTCAGAAGAAAAAATAATCACGTCCTCAATATTTATACTTCTCCTTCCACAATGCTTTTAAAAATTTACGCAGTTCTTCTTCCCGTAAATTTTTACCGGGTTCAAAAAATGTAGTGCCGCTGATCTTTTCGGGTAAATATTCCTGCGGTGAAAAATTGTTCTCAAAATTGTGCGAATACTCATAACCCTTTCCATAGCCTTCGTTCTTCATCAGTTTCGTGGGTGCGTTTCGTATATGCAGGGGAACGGGAAGGTCACCATGCTGTTTAACTGCACTCATGGCAGCGCCTATGGCAACAGTGGCTGCATTGCTTTTGGCGCTTGCAGCCAAATAAATAGCGCACTGTGACAGAATGAGTTGTGATTCAGGATATCCGATCTTATTTACAGCATCAAAAGTGGCATTGGCCAGCAACAAAGCATTGGGATTGGCATTGCCGATATCTTCGCTGGCCAGTATCAGCATACGGCGGGCAATGAATTTTACATCTTCACCTCCTTCGATCATCCTGGCCAGGTAATACACAGCCGCATTGGGGTCGCTGCCGCGGATGGATTTGATAAAGGCAGATATGATATCATAATGCTGTTCGCCTTTTTTATCGTATAGTGCAATGCGCTGCTGTGCTATTTCCATTACTGCTTCATCAGTAATAGCAACATCACTTCCCAAAGAATCCGTAACCAGTTCCAGCAGGTTTAATAATTTCCTGGCATCGCCGCCGGAGATATTGATGATGGCTTCTGTTTCTTTTAATGATATATTTTTTGTTTTTAAAACCGCATCGTCTTTTATGGCGTGGTTTAACAGGTCAACGAGGTCTTTTTCATGAAGTGCTTTTAAAATATACACCTGTGTCCTGCTCAGCAAGGCGCTGTTCACTTCAAAGGAAGGGTTTTCGGTAGTGGCGCCGATCAGCGTGATGATCCCTTTTTCAACGGCTCCCAGCAAGGCATCCTGCTGCCCTTTGTTGAAACGATGGATCTCATCAATGAATAAAATAACATTGTTTTGTTTTTTTGCCAGTTCAATTACTTCCCGTACTTCCTCTACCCCCGAAGAACTGGCACTGAGTGTATAAAAGGGAACCTGTAAGGTTTGTGCGATGATGTTGGCGATGGTGGCCTTGCCAACACCAGGCGGCCCCCAGCGGATCATGCTCGGAGTTTTGCCAAGTTCATTGTCT
>CAZBIK010000182.1:0-7536 GCA_964491955.1 uncultured Ferruginibacter sp. | reverse complement strand
GCAATATTCCGGAAAGTACCCATATAGAAGATATGCGGCTGTATGCCATTGCCCGTATTTACCTGGATAATTTCCCGCACCTGAAAGCATACTGGCCCATGCTTGGCCGCCAGAATGCCCAATTGAGTTTATCATTTGGTGTAAATGACATTGACGGAACGATCGATGATTCCACCAAAATTTACAGCATGGCGGGCAGTGAAGAACAATCCCCGGCCATGAGCACTGCTGAACTGGTAACCCTGATCAAACAGGTAAAGCGCAAACCCGTTGAAAGGGATACCTTATACAATATGGTGAAGGATTATAGTGATGCTGATCCCTTTATAGCCGGGATTGAAACATCCCTGAATTAATATCAGCAGCAGCATGTTTTTAAAAAGCAAAGCCATTGAACCCGAAGATCCAATGGCTGCATTTATTAAACATTTTAAAATGATCAGTTCCGTGTTATAAACTGGCTGTTGTTGTACATTTCAACAGTTGTAAGTATTTTTTTCGACTCCGGGGAAAGTTTTGAATTGCTGTTGAAATAATCCAGTGCTTTTTTATCTTCTTTCAGCATACTTTTCAGCACATCTTTTGAATAGGCCACAATAGAAGCATCTTCTCCATGCTGTAAAAAATATTCGTGGGCCGTGTTGGCGCCATTGTAATATTTACGGCTGTACACATTCAGTTTTCCGCTTACCAGTTTTACCGCAAAGCCGGGAAGGACTTCTGCAGCTACAAGCGCTTTTTTTGAACTTTTAAGCCTTTTGGAAGAAACAGCATATTGTCCCTTATCCTGGTATGCCAGGATATCCCCGGAATGGATGATCTGCTTTTGATCGGCCACCAAATGCGGTGTGATCAAAATGCCGGTGACCAGTTTTAAACTTGAATAATGCTTGATGGTGCCATCGTTCCATTCCACAAAACAGCCAGAAGGCAGCGGGTTTGTAATGGAAGTTTCGGATTTGTTCCGGTCAACTGTACTTTTTCCGGTTGAGCAGGAATTGAATAAGATCAATAAACTGCATACTGCAGTTAATACGGGTAAACGTTTTTTCATTGGGCAGGGGTTTTTGAAAAAACGAATCATTTTGAAAAATAGTATGTAAACAGGAAGAAATATTTACATATATGGCTGCAGCCTTTCACCGGGTACAGACCTGATAAGCCGGCAGACCGGTTTAATATGCCTGTTTATTCCGTATTTTATTGTTTGATAAACAATACAACAACCAGGATCAGGGCAACAAATAAAAGTGTGAGGCAACTAACTGCCAGGTAAGCAATGGTTCTCATAGTATCGAATTTTTATTAAAGAAAAATTTTACAATAAGCATACCAACCGTTTAACATTGTGAATAACTAAAAATATTTTTTTACCTGGTATTAATACGATGCTGACCGGGGTTCCTGTACAATAGATACCCCGGAATAAATAACTAAAAAACTGCAAAAAAATTGTCTTTCAAGTCAGGCAAAAACTGAATGGCAAAAAAGATTATGGCCTGAATCAGCTTAGTTTATCATAAATATTATAAATTGTTTACAAATAGGATAATATGAAAAAAATTGCTGTTCCTTTAATACTGGCAGCCTCGCTTCTCCTTGCTTTCGTTTCCTGCAAAACGGTTGGCCGGATAGCCGCCAAATACTGGCTTAACCGTGAGATCAAAGAATTCGTAAGCAATTGCGAGAATAAAGTAAGCCTGGTCGTGGGGAATGAAAAGGCCAATAAATACTGCGATTGTTCAGTTGACCTGGTTGCCGAGCAATATCACAATTACCAGGATGCTAAAAATATTTCCGTTATGGAAATTCTGGATTTTATCAATAAATGTAAATGACAGGCAGATGAAAAATTGCCTGTTAACCATTGCCGCCATTGCCTTTCCGTTCTTTTTTGTTTCCTGTTTCCAGCAAAAAGACGGCGGCGGTTGTACGTATGATAAAGACACCATACCTGCCACATTGATAGCATTGGTAGATATCAATGAAAAGAGCTATGACGCTTTATTTGAAGTGGACCTTGAAGGACGTAAGGATACTTTGAGCTATGCCGGAAAAAACAACGGCCATTATATATTTACAGATGAGTTACCCAAAGAAACCCTGGAACCGGGAAAACAATACCAATATATTGTTCAAAAAATAATCACGGGTACCTGTGACCCAGAAGTAGGTTTTATATTACTAAAGACTTTTGCTTCACCGCAACAATGATCTGTTTAATGAGGTTATGTATTAATTCACAACTACCAGGTCGATCAACTGTTTTCTGTCGGGGCTTTCCCAGCGGTAGCGTACAAAATAGCTTTTAAACCGGTTTGTTTTTAAACGGTAAGGGATCTTCAGGGTATAATCCACATTGTCATTTTCAAGAGCGCTTTTAACCTGCTTCAACAACTTGTCTGTTATTTTCACTTCATTCAGGTCACTGTCGTACACCCAGAATGTTTCCTTGCCATCAAACATTTCAGCCATGCTGGAGCCTTCAATCTTTGAAATATTCACACTGGTATAATCCATTTTGGGGGATACTTTGATGGAGCTGTCTACCTTCACCAGCATGCCTTTTGCAGAAAGCCCGTTGATCATCCCTTTCATGCCATCAGCAGATTTGATCGATTTGGCTGTTTTGGAGGTTTGCAATGGTTCACCTGCCCTGGCAAAGGTTACCGGGAATTCAAGCCTGAGCTGGCCTTTTCCTTTCAGGTCATAGAGCCTTATTTTCAGCAGCCCGTTCATATTGCCTTTCATCAGGTCGGTGCCGATGCCGAATTTTATGCTGAATGCGTTCAGGTCCTTTGCGGTAAACCCATTTGGATAATTCCGCAATAAAGCATCGGGATTATTTAACAGGATCTCACCCCTTGGTGATAAAAGGACCACTTCGGCCGCAGCATACATGGTTTGTTTATTGTTCGCGGTAAATCCGGTAGGTTGTTGTAAACTGATCTCAATTTCTTTATTGAGCGGGATACGGTTACTCATGAGCTGGGTTCCGTCTATTTTTACCTGGATGGATCGCGGGTTGATCCCTTCATTGAAAAATTTCATGCCGGTTAAAGGCAGGATACCATTCTTTTGTGCAATAACTGATGTCACAAAAAAGGAATGACAAATTAAAACAATTACAAACTGTTTTAAATAAGGGGGGTTCATTTTCATATGGATGTTTAACGAGCTGATGTAAAAAAATAAAAATCCTGGGTAATTCCTGTTTTTGCCGGATCGGGTAACACCTCAACGAATTGTCCCGTCATTTTATTTTACAGGGTTCCTGGTTTTATGATTTTCTTGTGATCAATATTCATCATTCAATGCAAATACCGGTTTCCTGTACATCCACTGCCCCGCTGTAAAATCAGGGAATTCAACCGTTTCATTACCCAAAGCGATGGATTGTTCGCTTAAAGGTGTGATGGCACTCCAGGCTGCAGCATCATATACATCCAAAGGCGTGCCTGATTTTCGTTTTACCGATTCGATGAAGGCGTGGATGACGTAAAAATCCATCCCCCCATGTCCCGAACCGGCTGCTTCTTTGCTCCATCTTGCCCAAAGCGGGTGGTCATATTTTTCCAGCCAGCTCTTTGCATCGTCCCACTGGTGCGGCTTTGGCGATTTTCCTTCGATATAGATCCCTTTGTTTACATCCATCCAGATGCCCGCGGTACCCTGTACCCTGAAACCCAGTGAATATGGCCTGGGTAAATTGGTATCATGCTGCAATAATATGGTCTCCCCGTTGGCACAGCTGATCGAGGTTGTTACCACATCGCCCAGTTTAAAATTAATTTTGGCATTGGGATGATCTTTTCCACAAGTTTTTACCACATGATCGTGCAGCCCTCTTGCCTTGGAAGAAAATGAGCTTAGGTTGGTAAACCGGTTTCCCCGGTTGATGTTAATATAATGGGCAATGGGCCCGATGCCGTGCGTAGGATACAGGTCGCCGTTACGGTGTATGGAGTGAGCCGTTCGCCACCTGGCTTCTGTCCAGCCCTGCTCCCCCATTTCGCAGCCTCCGCCATAGGCTTTAACCCCGTCATTGAATTTTACTTCACGCAGGTCGTGCTGGTAACCACCCTGCAGGTGGATCATTTCGCCAAATAATCCCTGCCGCACCATATTCAATACAGCCATTACATCGCGGCGGTAACAAACATTTTCCAGCATCATCACCTGTGCTTTGTATTTTTCAGCAGCTTTTACCACATCCCAGTGATCCTGCAGGGTTATCCCGATCATCACTTCGGATCCGATGTAACCGATACCAGATTCAATGGAACCGATGATCATTTCCCGGTGCCACTCCCATGGGGTGGATATAATGACAGCATCCAGCCCTTTGATCTCCAGCATTTTTTTCCACGCATACGGGTCACCGGTAAAAACAGCCGGCATTTTTTTTCCGCTTTTTACGATCATCTCCTTTGAACGGGTTAACATACGCTCATCAATATCACAAATGGCAGCGAGTTCCACGTCTTTTCTCATCAGTAAAAGTTCCAGGTGATTCTGGCCACGCAGGCCAACCCCGATCAGCGCAACCCTGACCAGTTTATCAGTACCCCGGGCCAATAAACCTGTTGCCGGTAAAAAACTAACCGAAGCCGCTGCCAGGGCGGACCTTTTAATAAAATCTTTTCGTTTCATTCTTTAAAATTTTTGGTATTATGGAAACAATAAAAATAAAAGGTAGCTAAATATTTTTTATG
Source organism: uncultured Ferruginibacter sp. (assembly GCA_964491955.1). GTDB lineage: Bacteria > Bacteroidota > Bacteroidia > Chitinophagales > Chitinophagaceae > Ferruginibacter. The sequence goes on along the minus strand of CAZBIK010000182.1, from coordinate 2,821 downwards.
TAGCAGGATTTGTTATCAACGGTTTCCTTCCGGAATCCCATGACCCGGATAAATTTTTCATGACCGGGATGTATGGCGGTATTGTAAATGATCTTTTTGATACCCTTTTCTGCCAGGAAACTTTTTCCTTCATCAAACAGAAAACGGCCCACTTTATAATCCCGGTATTTGGGAACGGTATAGTTGATCTTCACATATGCGTGGCCGTTCCCGTCAACCGCAGCCACAAAAATATTTGCCACCACGATATCCCGCAATACCACAAACTGTATATCACCGGGACTGTCATCCATAATAAAATCCGGAAAATAAGCCTGTATATCCTGCCGGTAAAAGTCAAGGAATTTCGGCACCAGGACCGCATCTTTATTACATTCAACCAGGTCAAATTTCTCCTGCCGGCGGTAGAGCTTTACCAGGAAATAAATATTGATGGAGAACAGGACTGCATTGGTTATGATGATGGGGTAGGCATTGATCAATATGCCATAAATTACAAAGCAAAGGCCACCCATACTGTTTATCCACCTGAATTTAATATCATTATTCACCAGCAGGGATATGGCCAGGAATATAAAAGCAAGGTAACCCGGCAGTTGAATCAGGAAATTCGTCATGGTCATGGAAATTAGGCAGGCAAGTTACATGAAATCCGAACTTTAACGCGGGCATTTAATTATTGAAAAAGAAACGGTGAAGTCACAGGAATGATATGGAGACTGAAAGTCTTTATTACCGGAAAATGATCAAATAAACATAATAATCAGGTATATTAGAACCCGGAATAACCGGAGTGTACATCAAAACCCGGAATTAATATATGCGGTGTAGAATATTTTTATGCATACTGATCATGTTGCCGTTTGCATTAACGGCACAAAAACAAAAAGCAGACAGCCTGGTGCGGTTACTGGAAATGGAAAAGGCCGATACCGGGAAAGTAAATCTAATGTGGGAACTTGCCGGTATCATCAATATGTATGATCCTGCTACAGCATTGCAATATGCCCAAAAGGCACTAAACCTGTCCACTGCCATTCAATTTAAAGAAGGAGAATCCAAATCACTGGGGTCACTGGCAAATACATTCCGAAAAATGGGTAACTACCCCAAGGCCCTGGAACTGAACCTGCGCAAGCTGAAGCTGGAAGAAAAAGGCAATAACCCCAGGAACCTGGCTTTTGTACTGATGAATATCGGCATCATATACCGTTACCAGGAAGAATACCCGGAAGCTTTGAAATATTATTACAGGTCTGATTCTGTGATCCGGGAAAACAACCTGGAAGATGTGAAATATTATATTTACATGAACCTGGGTGACGTATATGATATGCTGAATATTACGGATTCGGCATTCAGTTATTTTAATAAAGCGCTCATCCTCTCCAGCAATGTAAAGAATGATGATTATACAGGCAATGCAATGACCGGTTTAGGACATACCTATTTTAAACAGGGCAATGCCCCTTTTTCGCTTATGTATTACCGCACAGCCATAGAGCATTTAAAGGCTGCCAATAATGATGAAGTGCTGTGTGAAGCTGCGCTTGGCCTTGCAAAATTATACCGTGAAAAGTTACTCAAAAATGATTCGGCCATTTATTATGCATCTTATGCACTGCAAATTTCTGAAAAGTCAGGTTTCAGCAACTGGCAATTGAATGCTGCAAAATTCCTGTCCACCCATTATAAATCTGTACAAAACACGGACAGTGCCTTCGTTTACCTGAATAAAGTTCTGGTATTGAATGATTCCATAAACAGTAAGGCAAAGATCAGGGAACTGCAGCTGATGTCGAGCAATGAAAATTTCAGGCAACAGGAACTGGAAGAAAGCAAACGAATAGCCAAAAAAGAAAGAAAACAGCAATTGCAGTTATTATTTATCGGGATGTTTATCCCGGGCTTTTTCCTGCTTACCCTTTTATTAAGCAGGATACAGATCCATACGCGGGTGATCAAATTCCTGGGGGTACTTTCATTGCTGATCTTATTTGAATACCTCACCCTGTTCCTGCACCCGACAGTTGCGGAATTCACCAACCATACCCCGGTTTATGAAATGCTCATTTTTGTGGCGATCGCTTCCGTGCTGTTACCAGGCCATCACCGGATCGAAAACTGGCTCATAGAAAAATTGACCCAAAGAAAAGGGTCAATTAAAGTAAAAAAAGTAAAAGTTAAATTAAAGGGTCCTGCAGATCCTGTTTAAGATCAGTTTCCGCCGGGTGTTGGTTTAACATCTCCTGTATCAATTACATTGCTCGTGTCATTAGCAGGAGGCGGCGTGGGTGCAGGTGCAACAGTGGATTCTGTAGTTTCGGTTTTGGAATCACTGTTATTACAGCCGGCAACTGCCAACGTAACGAATAGTAAACCACCCAGGATAAATTGAATAGTTGTTTTGGTTGTTTTGTTCATTTGATTAGGTTTTAGAGCATAAGTTTACTATTTATATTTTACATATTCAAGCAAATGATAAAAAAAATACTGAAATTTAAACCAATTAAAAAACTGCGACATGAAAAAACGGTTGCTCATTCACGGATTGATCTTATTGTTCAGTTTTTCACTCCGGTCTCAAACCCTTTCCCAGGTTTCGTTTGTATATCCCGCAGCAAATGACAGCAATACCATTAATGCATTTTTGGTGAACTATGATGACGGGAAAGGCCTTGTGCGGCTGAAATATACGGCATCTCCCGGAAATCAAAACATGCTGGTTGAAATGGAACTGACCGAGGAATATACCGATATCACTTCCAGTTGTTACAATGCCGACCTGGCCTTTTACAAAGCTGGGAAACCAAAATATATT
>CAZBIK010000181.1:0-7569 GCA_964491955.1 uncultured Ferruginibacter sp. | reverse complement strand
TACCCGGCGGCATTGGATAGTACCAGTTGCACACTTCTAGCACCGGCCGTATCCCATATAACGGTAGCGGTTGTATCGGCAATGGTAATGGTACCCCCACCTAAGGGCAAACTCCAGTTATACGTAACACCATCGTTCACCACATTTAATGCTGAATAGACGGCTGTACCACCCACACAGGGTGTAGTATCACCTACAACAGTAAAATTGGAAGATGGAACTACATCAATCTTCCATAACTCCCTGCCTAAAACGGGGTGGGTGGCAGAGAATACCAGCTTATTATTTAAAGCAGTGAGATAATCAGGGGTGGAGGCTGTAGTTCCCGGGTTGAGGTCATATCCCACAGTACCCGCTGCCGTACCATCAGTTTTATAAAATTCCACGCCCCCACCTGGCATTGTTGCCCGGAAAAATAAAGTGCTGTTGACCACGGTAAGCAATTCCGGGCTTCCATCAGCAGCACCGGTATTGATATCCGTCACGAGCTGTGTTCCCGCAGCCGTTCCATCGGTTCTCCAAAGTTCCCGGCCCGTGCCCGTGGCATTGGCATTAAAATATACAAATCCGTCCATAAATATAAAACCAAATGGACCGGAACCCCCGCCGCTGGGAACAATTTCCGTGATCATGTAGGTGCCTCCCGGTGTTCCGTCACTGACCCAGGGCTCAAACTGGGTAGTTGATGTAAATGCAGAAAAATATAATTTCTCCCCTGCAACCGCAAAGTTGGTGGGGTTTGAATTGGGAAAAGATGGGCTGGTAGCGATGTTAAGAAACAATGTTGTTCCGGCCGGTGTTCCATCACTTACCCAGGGTTCGTTTCCGTTCACGCCATCATTGGCGTTGAAAAACGCATTTCCGTTGTAAGCAATAAGATTGGTTATGCCCGGAGAGCCGGTGCCCACAACTATATCTTTAACCATAACAGTGGTGGTTCCGTCTGTTTTCCAAAGTTCCCGGCCGGAAGCTGCCACCTGCGCAGTAAAAAATAAAGTGCCGTTTACATCGGTAAGCAGCGTTAAAGAAGGCGTTCCGCTTCCGGCTACAATATCAGATACCAACAAGGTGCCCGCAGTCGTTCCATCGCTTTTCCATAATTCTGCGCCGGAGGTGCCGTCATTGGCAATTAAATAAAGCAGGTTACCCGATGCCGTTAGTGATGCCGGGGCCGAACTGGTTGTACCGGGACGGATATCTTTAACCAATACAGTTCCCGCAGCTGTTCCGTCGGTTTTCCAGAGCTCCGTACCTGTTGCAGAAACGGTTGCTGTAAAAAAGATGATGCCGTTTACATTGGTAAAATTGGCAGGTGTAGAGCTGCCTGTGCCGGTATTTATATCTTTTAGGAGCACCGTGCCGGTTTCTGTTCCATCGGTCTTCCAGAGTTCGGTGCCATTGGAGCCATCATTGGCGGCAAAAAAGATGGTATTGCCTGCTTTACCGTACGGGCCGGGGTTTGCCGTATTGGTAGTGGGGTTAATATCCAAGATCAATGTGGTGCCTGCATTGGTGCCGTCAGATACCCAGGGCTCTATGCCCGTTGCTGTAATAGGGATGCCCGGCTTATAACCATTGTACATGAAGTACAGCTTGTTTTCAAAACCATAAAAACTGTTGAATGTGCCGTTGCTTACGGCCGAAGTATTCAGTGCCACGGTGCCGGGTTCCGTACCGTCACTTTTCCACAATACGGTTGCCGTGCCGTTAAATGCCGTAAAATACAGATGGCCATCTACATGGGTAAGCCTGTTTAGTGAGGCAGAATTATTGCCGGGGTTTATATCTTTTACCAATATAGTACCTGCATTGGTGCCGTCGCTTTTCCAGAGTTCTTCACCATTATCGTTTGTATATGCCGTAAAATATAAAATTCCATTTACATTCAGGAGTGAACTTGGGTCTGAACCATCTAATCCCGGAGCAATATCTTTTATCAATACCGTTCCGGCAGGTGTTCCATCAGTTTTCCATAGTTCAGACCAGTTTGTGTCATCGCTGCCATTAAAATAAACAGTATTGCCTATCAAAGTCAACTGGTTTGGAAAACCATCATCTACTCCCGGGTAAAGATCTTTTAATAAGTAAGTCCCTGTCACTGTTCCGTCTGATACCCATAATTCGTCTCCTGTTGCATTTTGAAAAGCCCTGAATACAAGTAAATTGTTTACAGCAGTTAATTCGGCAGGATAGGATCCGCTTGAACCGGGGTTGATATCCTGTAATAGTATGGTTCCTGCTTCTGACCCGTCCGTTCTCCATATTTCGGTATTGGCTACACCATCATCGGCTGTAAAAAAAAGAAAATTACCCGACACCGTAAGTTCATCGGGATATGAATCGGATGCCCCAGGAAAAATATCCTTAACCAATACTGTTCCGGCTGATGTGCCATCGCTTTTCCATAATTCCCTGCCATTGCCTGAAGCGGAGGCCGTAAAATAAAGGGTGTCCCTGTAGTTTACCAGCATTTGTGGCGTTGAGTTGGGTGTACCCGCATTTATATCTTTGATCAATACTGTGCCCGCATCTGTTCCGTCGCTTTTCCAAAGTTCCCTTCCATTAGCGGAGGTTATTGCGGTAAAATATAAAACTCCGTTTATTACCAGCAGGTTTTGGGGTGCAGCGCTGTTCACCCCGGCATAAACATCTTTCACTATCACAGTGCCTGCAGCAGTGCCATCTGTTTTCCATAGTTCTGTACCGCTTGTATTATTTGTTGCTGTAAAAAATAAAATACCGTTCATCTCCGTAAAACCTGTGGGGCTTGAAGACAGGCTGCCGGTATTGATATCTTTTACCATCACCGTACCCACCTGTGTACCATCGGTTTTCCACAGCTCAAAACCATTGAAGCCATCCTCTGCAGAAAAATAAACATAGCCATTATACCCTTTAAAATTATACCCGGCAGCTGTCTGTGAATTATTGGTAACTAACCCATTAATATCTTTTAGTATTTGCGGGACCTGTGCATTTAAAAGAGTGCCTAAAACCAAAAACAGCAGCAGCATTACCCCATGAAAATATACAGCCTTACATTTTTTGAGGAAACAGGAGATTTCATGATATAATAATGTTGGCTGAGTTGCTTTTTTCATATCAGTTAGTTGATAACAATTAGAAGATTAAATTTATCTACCCGGCACTTTATATAAAATAATCCATTTGGATTAGCTAAACCACATACGTTGCCCGGTTAATTGTTTAGTAGACGATCCCCGGTTCTTTGGTAAATTTTTATTTTATGGGGATAACTGCAATCAACCTCTTTTTTATTCTTTGCCATCCCCCCTTAAAATTTTACTTTTGCCTATCAACCAAAAGCTTATGGGAAATTTAAAATTGAGTGTGCTGGCCGAAACCTTACAGGCCTCCGAGATCGTTCGCCTGGGGGCAACCATTAAGGAAAAAATGAGCCAGGGGGAAGCCATTTATAATTATACGATCGGTGATTTTGATTCTTCCATATTTCCCATTCCCGCCGAACTGGAACAGGAGATCATGAATGCCTATAAAGAAGGGTACACCACTTATCCTGCAGCCGAGGGCAACCTGGACCTGAGGCAGGCGGTTGCTGATTTTATGTCGCTGAGGGGCGGTTTACAGTATGGTACAAACGAAATTTTAATTTCTGCAGGCGGCAGGCCACTTATTTATGCATTATACCGTACGCTGGTAGATAAAGGAGATAAGGTTATCTACCCTGCTCCAAGCTGGAACAATAACCATTACGTACACTTTACCGGCGGGGAACACATCATGCTGGAAGCAAAAGTGGAAAATAATTTCATGCTTACCGCCGCCCAGATAAAGGAACATATCAAAGGGGCCACCCTGCTTTCCTTATGTTCACCTTTGAACCCAACCGGTACCACGTTCAGTAAAAATGAACTTAACGCAATATGCGACCTGGTGATCGAAGAAAATAAAACCCGGACCGAAGGTGAAAAGAAACTGTACCTGATGTACGACCAGATCTACTGGACACTTACTTTTGGCGATACCATACACCACAACCCGGTTACCCTTAACCCTGCCATGAAGGAATACACCATTTTTATAGACGGGATCAGTAAATCATTTGCGGCTACTGGTGTACGTGTGGGTTGGGCGCTGGGGCCTGCCGAGATCATTGTTAAAATGCGTTCGATCAACAGCCATATCGGTGCCTGGGCGCCCATGGCAGAACAAAAGGCCGTTGCCAGGTATTTGGCGAAGGCCGGTGCAATTGATGAGTGGTTCACCGTTTTTAAAGCCGGGATCATTGAAAGATTGCAGAAGATCTTTTCCGGTTTTCAGCAAATGAAAGCAGCTGGACTCCGTGTTGATGCCATAACCCCGCAGGCCGCCATTTACCTCACTGTACAAATTGACTATGTGGGTAAAACAACTGCCGAAGGTAAATTACTGGCTACCCAGGCAGACGTTACCGCCTATATCCTGGATGAAGCCAAACTGGCAATAGTCCCTTTTTATTGTTTTGGATCCGGTACCGAAAGCAGCTGGTACAGGCTGAGTGTTGGCACCTGTAAAATTGAAGAGATCGATGAAATGCTCAGCGCATTAAGATCTGCATTGTTAAAATTAAGTTGATGGATGGTTTAAATGCGGTCAATTCTTACAATTCAAAAAAACGAATGGCTTCAATTCCCTCAGGCGGAATAATTTGCGGAGATGAACCTGTTTTTTAATGACGCGGTATTTATTAAGGTCTATTATTTCGTGGGCAATAACTATATTTTCAAGTCTTTCGATGGAATACAGCAACTGATGAAGCAGCTCTACTTCATGCTCAATCGCCTGTGGAGTCATTATCTCCTGGTTGAACAAAACCAATAAATCCCGGTTTGATTTGTTCATAGCTTTATATTGGTTAAAAGGTTTGCTATTTATATCCTACCATTCCCGATTGGCTTGGACAGCCACAGCCCTTTTTGGAAGAGGCACAGCCGGTTGAGACCAAAACGGTTACAATAATCAATAGCAATAATGTTATTTTATTTATATGCTGCATAAATTAAGATTAGCAATTTAACCTATTTTCACAAACAATTATTGTATTTTTTTGAATAATCCTGAAATTTTTAACAGCTCCACTAAAAAGCCCCGGGTACTGGTAGCCCCCCTTGACTGGGGCCTGGGACACGCAACCCGCTGCATTCCAGTTATATTTAAATTACTACAACAAAATTGTGAGGTAATTGTTGCAGCCGAAGGCCCGGTAAAAATTTTATTACAACAGGAATTCCCAACCCTGGATTTCATTGACTTAAAGGGGTACCGGGTAGGGTACAGCCGCAACAGGTACTGGTTTACCGTAAAAGTACTCATGCAGGCACCAAAACTTTTTTACAGGATCCTGGCAGAAAAAAGATGGCTGTATACATTAATTGATAAGCACAAAATTGATGGGGTGATTTCCGACAACCGCCCGGGATTAAATCATAAAAAAATACCCTGCATTTATATTACCCATCAACTGCAGATAAAAACCGGCAACCGGTTTACCGAAAGCATTGCACAAAAAATACATTATCACTTTATCAATAAATTCAGTGCCTGTTGGGTACCGGATGCTGAAGGGGAAAAAAACCTGGCCGGTGAATTATCCCATCCTTCAGTTTTACCCCGGGTTCCTGTAACTTATATCGGGCCCTTATCCAGGTTCGAAAAAACAATGGCCGAAAATAAATATGATCTGTGCATTATTTTATCGGGGCCAGAGCCGCAACGCAGCATTTTTGAAAACAAGTTGATGGAAGGCCTGCAAGTTTTTGCCGGCCGGGTAATTTTGATACGGGGATTACCCGGACAATCAATGATCCCGCCCTGCAAAAACCCGGCTGTTGAAATTAAAAATCATCTCCCGGCTGCTGCATTGAATACCGTGATCCTGCAATCCGGCCTGGTCATCTGCCGAAGTGGCTATACCTCCGTAATGGACCTGGTAAAACTGCAAAAAAGGGCGATCCTAGTGCCCACGCTCGGACAAACAGAACAGGAATACCTGGCTGCTTATCTTCAGGGCCAGCAGTTGTTTTTATCTGATGAACAAAAACATTTTTCATTACCCGCAGCTTTAAAGGCTGCTGAATCATTTCCTTTTAAAGAATTCAACTGTAGAGAAAATGGTTATGAAAAAGTGATCGAAGACTGGGTAAGCGGTTTCCAAAAAGATCAATGATGCAGGTATTTAAAGCCCCTGGATATTTTTTTAAGGTCGAGCATGGCTGAATAATTAGATGCATACCATTCATCGTTCTTTAATAAACCCTCAACCGGCAATTCATTCAGGGATGCTGGCAATGTGGTACTGCTGATCACTCCTTTTTTTAGGGCAGGCAGTTTATCCGTTGGGGCGGCATATCCTATCCATGTTTTTTTACCTGCTAAAACAATAAAAACATTTTTATAAAAACCGGGAAGCCCCTTTTTAATAAAAAGCAATAAAGGAAATCCCATTATAAAAAATACCGAGGTCATGATATCAAGCATTCTTTTATTTCTCCGGTTGATGGGGTCTCCAATTGTATAATTACCGGTTGCAGCTACAAAATCCCCGCTCACATTCCTGCTGTCGCTGCCCACAATACTAACGCTGCCCGATGCGTGAAATTTATTTCTTACGGCTGCAGGCAGGCCTTCAATGGTGCTGATGATCTCTTTAAAGCTCAGCCCGTTCTCACAAAAGATGATCTCCTTAACCGGGTATCTTTTTACCAGGTTTGGCAATTGTTCAATGGTGCCCAGGTCGGATGCGGAACTTGTTTGCCCGATCGCCACGCGGCCCAAAACCCTTTCGGGCATACCGGCCTTGTTCATGATCCCGGCAATGACCGCAAAATCCTTTTCCCCCGCAACAACAACAGTTTGCCGCCGTTCTTCCTGTTCGTCTCTTGTTTCCAGGTAGCGCCGGTTTATAAAAAGCAGGCGCATTAAATTCATCAGAATAAAGGCCAGGAAGATCCCCACGATCAAAATACCTCTTGAAAAACGGACCGTTTCGGGCAACAATGCATAAACGCTTAACAAAACCAGTGCTGCAATAGCTGTTGACCGGATCAGTTGCGATTGTTTATATCCTTTATCATACAACCCGGAATAATAAGCGGCAATTAAAAATATGGCTGTAAAGGCCGGAAAGGCGATCAGCAGAACATTGGGAGAATAATTAACTTCCTGCCTGATATATTGGCTCCATAGCATTTTTGTTATCCAGAAGGCGCTTAAAATAATGCCGGCATCCAGTATGGGTAACCCGATCTTTTTTAACAGGTGCCCGATGGCCGAAAAACCGGCCCGGATGATGATGGCAGCCTGAATTAAAAAAATGAAAACGCCGGCCTTGCTGCCGCTGTAGTGTTTTTTTACAAACAAATTCATGGCATTGTAAAACAGCCGCACATAATTCAGGCTTCCCCTTTTGGTACTTTCGCCTTTAAAATGGATGATGGTGGTCTCTGAAAAATAATAATTTTTATATTTTCCTCCGGTTGATACGCAATCAGCCTGCTGTATCCTGAAGCTCAGGTCAACATCTTCGCCATACATAAAAAACCGGTCGTC
>CAZBIK010000180.1:0-7572 GCA_964491955.1 uncultured Ferruginibacter sp. | reverse complement strand
TCATGTACTGCTTACCGGAGATGCAGCGGGGATGATCACCCCGCTTTGTGGCAACGGCATGAGCATGGCCCTGCATGCCGGAAAGATCGCAGTTGGGTATATTCATGAATTTTTATCGGGGAAGATCAGCAGGCATGAAATGGAAACGGCATATACACACCAATGGAGATCAACTTTCAGCAAGCGGTTGCGAACCGGCAGATGGATACAATCCCTGTTTGGCAAAGTATGGGTAACCAATTTTTTTATCGCTGTGATGAAACGAATGCCGGGGCTCACCAGTTCCCTGGTCAAACAAACACACGGAAAACCTTTTTAGATCCGGGCATCCGCTTCACGGATCAGCCTGAAATGCGCTTTGATGCCTGCCAGGAATTTTCTTCCTTTTTGAAAAGGCCATGGTTTTATGCCCCGGCTGCTGTTGTACCTGCAGATCCCGTACAGCGCTTTCCAGTGTTTTAAAATTTCTTTATAGGCACCCGGTAAAGTATAACCGGTATCATAAAAATGATTGGGTTCGGCCCCGCAGCCATTGTATTCAAGTATGGTGAAGTTCCTGCCGTTCTTCAGGTCTTCCACACTGCTGCACATGATATCGTAGCGGCCGTAAAAAAAATCATTGATGCTGTGGCTGATCTCATCAAAAATGTCCACCAGCCGGTCATCGATGTGTTCTTTTAGATCCACAAAATGAGCTCCACGGTTATGGTTAGCCGCATAACTCAGCATATACGTTGTACCAGCGGGAATGATATCCTGTAAATGCGCTTTGTGTTTGCTGAACATCTCCCCCAGCCTGTTTTGTGCCTTCGGGTGCCGGCGGATCAGTTGTTCCAGTGTATCTTTCCCGTTGCCGGTAACCTGCAAGGGTATCTTGTGCAAAAATCCGGTAACCGTTCCTTTTTGCTGCTGCGGATGCCGGATATAAAATACACTCACTTCCATGGGGTAGTTTACCAATGCCTGTATAATGTATTCAACAGGAATTTTGCTGTGATAGTGCTGAAGTTCTGTTTCTGTATCAATTTTGCGGAAGAGAATGCCCTGGCAACCCACTTCCGGTTTAACAATGAACGGGTATTGGATACCGCTTTGTTCAAGTTCTTTTTTTACCGAATTAAAATGTTGTGATGGCAAAACATTAAAAGTGGCCGGGTATAAATGTTTCGGCAACAGGTCATACATTTCTTTTTTGGGTTCTCCATCCATACCGCCAAAAGTGATCTTTGGATTACTGGGTGTAAAAAACCAGACCGATCCAGACCTCAGCATATACCATCCCCAGACCGGGGCAATGGGTGCATACAGCAATTTAAAAGGCCAGGCTTCCCAGTTGGTAATGATGCTGATAAGTTTCTTCATGCTTTAAGTTGGCACGAAGATATTTAAAATGTAACTCTAACTCCCACAAAGGCGCCGGGCACTCAAAGAAAAACCTTTGTGGCCTATGTGCCCCTGTCTTCTCGCCTTCGCGTGCAAGGCAGCAGGGCAGGTTTGTGGGAAACAAATAAATGAAAATCCGCTCACCATTAGTTTTGGGTTAATGCCGAATGGCTTATTTTTGCGCTTTACTTGTTTTATCTTTAAAGTATCTTACCAAAATAAAATTATTCTATGCATGTACCAACCATGGCAGAAATGACGGCAAAGGGCGAAAGCCCCGAAGTTTTGTTTTGGGTTGGCTGTGCCGGAAGTTTTGACCAGCGGGCACAAAAGATAACCAAAGCATTTGTGACCATTCTGGATAAGGTAGGCATCAACTATGCCATCCTGGGTAAAGAAGAATTGTGTACAGGCGACCCGGCCAGGCGTGCCGGCAATGAATTCATGTTCCAGATGATGGCATACCAGAATATACAGGTTTTAAACGGTTATGGTATAAAGAAGATCGTTACTGCCTGCCCGCATTGTTTTAATACATTGAAGAACGAATACCCGGAACTTGGTGGTACGTATGAGGTCATCCACCATGCAACATTTTTACAGCAGCTGATCGATGAAGGCAAAATTAAAATGACCGGTGGTGGTTCTTTTACCGGGAAAAAGATCACCTACCACGACAGTTGTTACCTGGGCAGGGCCAATGATATCTATGAAGCTCCCCGCAAAGTGCTGGAAGCATTGGATGTATCACTGGTTGAGATGAAACGCTGCCGAAGCAATGGCCTTTGTTGCGGTGCAGGCGGCGCACAAATGTTTAAGGAAGAAGAAAAAGGCGATAACCGGATCAACTTTGAACGTGCCCATGAAGCCATTGAAACCGGTGCAGCTGTTATTGCCGCAGCCTGCCCCTTTTGCAATACCATGATGACCGACGGTGTAAAGAACAGCAATAAGGAAGAAGAAGTGCAGGTGCTGGATATCGCCGAACTGGTGGCCGCTTCCATGCAAAACTGATCACTGCAGCAAAATTCATATTGCCCTATGGCCAATGACGATTGACTTAATGACCAATGACTAGTGGCTAATGACTAATGACTTACTGACTATTGACTTACTAACTTATTGTCAATTAACTTAATTACAAATTTATGAACCTCGATTATTCCTCACATATACCTGAAGATTTTAACGACAGCTCAAGGGTGTGGATATACCAAAGCAGCCGTTTATTTTTTATCTCTGAAGCACTGGAAATGGAAGACATGCTGCGTGATTTTGTAAGCAACTGGAAAAGTCATGGTGCACCGGTTAAAGGTTTCGCCAATTTATTTTTTGGACATTTTATTGTATTGATGGCCGATGAAACCGCTACCGGGGTGAGTGGCTGCAGCACCGACAGTTCGGTACACCTGGTAAAAACCATTGAAGAAAAATTCAATGTGCAGCTGTTCGACAGGCAGAACCTGGCTTTTGTCATAAAAGAAAAAATACAATTACTGCCGCTTGGGCAACTTGAATATGCGGTTGAAAATAATTTCATCAATGCCAATACCCTGTATTTCAACAATACCGTATTAACCAAAAAGGAACTGCAGGAAAAATGGATCATCCCGGTTAAGGACAGCTGGCTGGCTAAGCGCATACACTTTACAGAAAATGCCGGCTAAACGATCGCTTATTTTTTCTGCAGTTTTTTCAACAACGCCTCCCTGCCCGATTTCTGTATATTCTTTTTAAACACATAACTCAGTACGATACGATAATTGCGGGTATTGGTTGTGTTGAAACTTTCCAGGCTAAAATTACTGCCGTAAGTGAAATTTTTGTTCTGCTGCTGTATAAAGGGATCGATCACATTGACTGTTACAATAAATCTTTTGTCGAAGAATTTTCGCTGGATGCCCAGGTTCATGTTCAGGGTGCTGCGTACGGATCCCTGCGGGTTGGCAAAACGGTTAAACGTAAAGCTGGCATTGGCATTCATCACATCCGTAAACTGGTAACTGCCGTTCAATGTGGAAAAAAAGGAACCCCCGTTGCGGAAAAACCTTACCGTACGGTCGTATTGGCTGTACACATTATGGATATACCCGAAACTCAGGTTGGCCTTTGCTTTTTTATTCAGGGTATATCCACCCCAAATGGATGCTTCATACTCTTTGCGGCCACTGATGTTTTGCCAGGTGGTAAAGGTGCTGCCATCGGCCTGCCTGGTCCTGATTGAACCATAAATATCCCGCAGCGAATTATATCCTACTGATGCATTTATATTGTACTTTTTATTCCAGTTACCAATACTCGCATCAAAATTATCAGCCAGGTAAGGCTGCAGGTAAGGATTTCCCGAGCGGGTATTATACGGATCAGCATAATCCAGGCTTGGGTTCAGTTCATTCAGCCGTGGCCGCTGAACCGTTCTTTTGTAACTGAAATTAATATTCACGTCATTTGCCCATTTTTTCATGACCGTTGCAAACGGCAGGTAAGAGGCGTAGTTGTTCGCATAGCGGTCACTGTTATTCCGGATGTCAAAATAGGTCTGGGTAAATTCAACCAGCAACCCGGCATTGATATAAAAGTCCGGTACAAAATCATAGCGCAGTGCACCACGTATATGGTAAATGGTTTGATGGAACCGGAAATCATTGCTCAGTATTTCATTCTTTACAAATACATTTTCAGGCTTTTTCATGAAAGCCGTATTTAAAATATAATGATTGTTATACTGGTTATACCCGGCACCCAGGTTCACCGATGTTTTATGATCCGCAAACGGCTTATCGTAATTTACCCGGGCAGTGATGGTATTGTTCTTACTATACGTGTTTTGTTCCTGGGTGGAATCTGAACCGTTTGGCGTATGATCGGGGTACAGGTATTGCTGGTAAAAATCCCGTTCATTTTCACTGTCATTAAAATTTAATCCCGTTATCACACGCAGCATTTCCTTCGGGTTTTTCCCTTTGATGGTATAGGTGATGTGCAAGCCCGGTGTATGGCTTTTATTCCATGTTGACATTGTCCGGTTGCTTAATTTATACAACTGGGCAAAGCGGTTTATGTTGCTGTATTCAACAAAGTTCGCATTTCTTGTATTGTTGCTGTTGTATTGAGTGGTCACATTAAAACTGTGCCGCTTGTTCAGGTCGTAATCAATACTCAGCCTGGCATTTGGCCGGCGGTTATCATTATTGTTCTGCCCAAGCGTATTAAAAAAATTGACCGAATCTGTATATATATTCTGCCGGTAACTGTAACTGCTGCCGTTAAATTCGCTGTACCCGAAACCTGCCGAAAAATTCAATGCCAGTTTATTTTTACGGTAACTCAAATTGCCGCTCATGCCGGCTTCCCCCCGGGTTCCATAATTGATATTGATCCTTGCATTGAACCCCACTTTTCCTTTTTTGGTTACGATATTGATCACACCTCCCCGCTCATTGGCATACTGCGGCGGCGGTGTGGTCATTACCTCGATCTTTTCGATCAGGCTGCCCGGCATGCTTTCCATCAGGTCCTGCAATTGCTTGGCGTCCAGTTCCACCGGTTTATCATCGATCAATATCTTTACTTCCTTACCCCGCAACAGGATCTTTCCATCATTGTCAACATTTACCAACGGGGTTTGTTTTAATAATTCCGTGGTGGTGGCACCCGAACTCAGGGCCGACTCCCCGGTATTAAAAATGATCTTGCCATCCTTATTTTCAATAAGCGGTTTTTCGGCAAACACGGTCACTTCATTCATAACCGAAGATCGTTTATTGAGCCGGATGTCATTCAGGTCAAAATCAAACCGTTCGGGCCTGATATGAATGCCGTCAATAACCAGGTTGGCATACCCAACGGCACTTACCCGCAGGCGGTAAAATCCAAAGAAAAGTTTGCTGAAAATAAATTCCCCGTCTTTCAGGCTCAGCTGATCATGCTTAACCGAACTGTCTGCCAGCAAGGCCAAAGTAATGGAAGCACCTGAAACAGCCCTGCTGTTATCGGCATCCATGATGGTTCCGATCACCAGCCCCGGATTGGTTTCAGTTTTCTGTGCTGAAAGTACAACCGGGAAAAACAGGAAAAAATAAATTGCTGCAGATTTGACCAATAGTTCAATGTATAAAAAGCAAAAATACAGAATGCATGAGTTCAAATATTTTAATTATTTAAATGGAAAACCGGCTGTTTGACCGGGCATTTACATGAGCTGTTACCACTTACATATTTTATTATGGTTGTTTATTCAATGATGTTTAATTTTATCTTTCTAAAATAATGATCTTATGATGAAGAGAATACTGTTTGTTGCTGTGTTTACGGTCCTGGCCTTATTGCCGGCAATTACCATGTCACAGAATACAACCGTTGATCCGGAGGCCGGCAAAACCCCCAAAGAAAGGCAATCAACAGAAACACAAAATCCGTCCAACCCTTCTGCCGTGAACCCGCAAACGCCCGGTTCCCTGCAGATCAGTTCTATGGTAACAGAGGGAACCCCCGAAAAAAAAGGCACCGTTGAATCAAAAGGCGATCCCGGGTTAAAAAAGAATACAGGTAAAAGAAAATTCATTGACCCTGCGAATATGGACCCATCGGTGAGGCCTGGGGATAATTTTTACCTCTATGCCAATGGCAACTGGTTAAAAAATAATCCTGTTCCCCCATCCAAAACTTCCTGGGGCAGCGCCGGAGCATTGGCCGAAGAAAGTTCACAGGCCCTGAAAGGTTTACTGGAAGATGCTGCAAAAGCATCCGGCAACAATGCATTGATGAAACGTGTGGGAGATTTTTATGCCAGTGCAATGGATAGCCTGGCTATTGAAAGCCTGGGTTATAAACCCATTAAAGTTTATCTCGATGCCATACATGCTTTAAGTTCAAAAGCGGATGCATTGAGATACATGAATTACCTGCGGTCACAATCTGTAAGTTCGCCGCTATACCGGATCGGTGTTGGCCAGGATGCAAAAGATGTAACCAGGTATATCATCAACATAGGGCAGGGAGGAACCACCTTGCCAGACCGCGATTTTTATATAAAGGATGATGAGCGCAGCCGGAAGATCAGGATGGATTATACGCAATACATCATTCAGTTATTTACCTTCTGCGGCGAAACACAGTTTAAAGCAATGGCCGGTGCAGTTATCGTTATGCAACTGGAAACCGCACTGGCACAGGCACAGCTGAGCCGTGTTGAAATGCGTGACCCGTCTAAATTGTATAATAAATTTTCTATTGAAGGTTTATCCGCCACCACGCCTAACCTTGACTGGCATACGATATTAAACCAGTTGGGTTATAAAACCAAACCCGACAGCCTGCTCGTAAGCAATCCTAAATTCATGGTATTCATTGATTCATTGCTTGCTAAAGTTTCACTGGACGACTGGAAAGTTTATTTAAAGTGGGGTGTCATAAAAGATGCTGCCCCCTACCTGGGAAGCCAGTTTGTAGATGCAAATTTTGCTTTCAACCAGTCTTTGAGCGGACAAAAAGTACAAACGCCGCGCTGGCAACGCATGAGCGGGTTGATCGACAGGCAGTTGGGCGACCTGTTGGGCCAGTTATATGTTGACAAATATTTTAACAAAGATGCAAAAGCCAGGATGCTGGAACTGGTGAATAACCTCGAAAAAGCTTTTGCAGGCCGCATTCAAAGAGCAGACTGGATGAGTGCTGAAACCAAACAAAAGGCGCTGGCAAAATTATACGCATTTACTAAAAAGATCGGGTTTCCCGATACCTGGAAAAATTATGCAGGGCTTGAGATTCAAAGGAATGATTTTATAGGCAATATCCGCCGGTGCAACCAGTGGGCTTACAACGAAAATATCAATAAACTGGGCAAGCCTGTTGATAAAACGGAATGGAGCATGTCGGCCCCAACTGTGAATGCCTATTACAGCCCCCTAAAAAATGAAATTGTATTCCCGGCCGGGATCTTACGCTTTCCTTTCTTTGATTTTGAAGCCGATGATGCCATCAATTATGGCGGCATAGGTGCCGTGATCGGGCATGAAATGACACATGGTTTTGATGACCAGGGCCGTAAGTATGATGCCGATGGAAACCTGCAGAACTGGTGGACCGAAGCAGATGCGGCTGAGTTTAAGAAACGTGCTGATGAGATCGTGAAACAATATGAAGTGTATACAGTGCTGGATACACTTCGTGTAAATGGCAGGCGCACCC
>CAZBIK010000179.1:0-7586 GCA_964491955.1 uncultured Ferruginibacter sp. | reverse complement strand
TACAACATTCCTTTTGCAGCGCAGCGGGATTGAACGGTAATTAATGATTGGCTTCATTTTTGCATATGATTCAGCCTGGACCTTAAAAGTCCATTCGATATTCTTTTGTTTGTGCCGGTTATAGAAAATGCCCCTCAAAAGCAGGGGCATTTTCTATAATAACGGTATGTTCAGTTAAAATTGTTCCAGTTTACTGAAAAAGAAATCACCTTCAATAACGGCATTTTCATTGCTGTCGCTGCCATGAACGGCATTTTCGCCAATGGAAGCAGCAAACAATTTACGGATCGTGCCATCGGCTGCCTCAGCAGGGTTGGTGGCCCCGATCAGTTTACGGAAATCTTCAACGGCATTATCTTTTTCCAGGATGGCTGCTGTTATTGGCCCGCTGCTCATAAAATCCACCAGTTCTCCATAAAAAGGCCTGGCGGCATGTACGGCATAAAATTCCCCGGCTTTTTCCTTGCTCAGTTTGGTCATTTTCATGGCAGCTATGCGAAAGCCTGCTGCATTGATCATTTGTAAAATGGCACCGGTATTTCCTTTACGCGTTGCATCCGGCTTGATCATGGTAAATGTTCTGTTGCTCATTATTTTTATTTTTTGAGCCGCAAAGATAAGAACCGATTGATGATTTTAGATTGACGATTTCAGATTTATGAATGCTTATTTCTGAAAAGTTCTATAAATCCCGCAGGTTTCTGTTTAAAATCTACGATCTGCAATCAGCAATCTTAGATCCCCAATTGGTTTATAACCGGTTTTCACCTACTTTTGCGCCGCTTTATGCAGCCTTTACAAAACATATTCCCATTGCTTAATCAGCCTAAAAAGGTGGTGATCACCATGCATCAGAAACCTGATGGCGATGCGATGGGCTCAGCACTTGGCCTGTACCATTTTTTAGTGAAACTGGGGCATAGCTGTACGGTGATCTCGCCCACCAACTGGGCAGATTTCCTGGACTGGATGCCCGGGTGCAAACAGGTTATGGATTATGAAGCCAAAGGAACAAAAGCTGATGCTGTGATCGATGAAGCCGAATGGATCTTTTGCCTGGATTTTAATGTGCTCAGCCGCACAAAAAAAATGGAAGAAAAATTACTGGCGGCAAAAGGCGAAAGGATACTGATAGACCATCACCGTGAACCGCAAACTGCGGTTTTTACATACGGCAACAGCGATATCAATAAAAGTTCAACGGCCGAAATGGTGTATGACCTGATCGTAGATTCGGGGCATGCCGGCCTCATCGATGAGATCATCGGTGAATGTTTATATGCCGGTGTGATGACCGATACGGGTTCCTTCCGGTTTCCTTCCACAAAAGCAAGTGTGCATAAAATGGTACACGACCTCAAGGAAAGAGGGCTTGAGCACAGCCATGTTCACGAAGAATTATTTGATAATTTCCTGGAAAGCCGTTTTCGTTTCATCGGGCATGTGCTGTTGCACCGCCTCGAGGTTTTTTACGAATACAACACAGCACTGATCACCATTCCGCAGTCAGACCTGGTAAAATTCAATGTGAAGACCGGAGATACCGAAGGCCTGGTGAATTATGCACTCAGTATCCAGGGGATCAGGCTGGCCGCCGTGATCATCGACAGGGGAGAGGAACGTAAAAGTTCGTTCAGGAGTAAAAGTGATTTTGATGTAAATACCTTTGCCCGTAAATATTTCAACGGCGGCGGGCATTATAATGCAGCGGGCGGGTTCAACAAAGAGCCCCTGGATGAAGTGGTGGCTAAATTCAAAGCGGCCATCAAAGAGAATGAAGCACAGTTAAGCAGTTATTAAATTAAAAATCAAATACACATTACATGAAAACAATGAAACAATTATTTTTTCTGCCGGCCTTAAGCATATTGCTGTTAACGGCCTGTACCGGTTCTTTCAAAAAAGGGGACAACGGGCTGGAGTACAAGATCATTTCTAACGGAAGCGGAAAGACGATCGGTTACGGCAACTTCATGCAGATACACATCAAGCAGGCTTATGCCGGCGGTACCAAAGACACCATTTTAATGGATACCAGGGATTATATGTCCAGGATACAGGTACTCGATTCGGTTAGTACACCCCTGTCGTATTTTAAAATATTAAAGCAGCTTAAAAAAGGGGACAGCCTGGTGCTCAGGCTGCTGACCGACAGCGCCTTTAAAGATGCCAAACAGGAAATGCCCCCTTTCATGAAAAAAGGAAAATACCTGTACACCCATGTAACCCTGATCAACTTTTTTGAGAACAAAGACCAGGCCGACAGTGCCAACCAGGCTGAAATGGTGCTTGCAAAACCAAGGATCTACAAAAAGCAGCTGGAAGAAGTAGAAAAAGAACTGGCCCTTAAAAAAGAGCAGCTTGCCATTGACAGCAGGATCATTGAAGATTACCTGGCTAAAAACAATATCAAAGCCCAGAAAACAAAATGGGGCACTTATGTATCCATCGTTACTGAAGGTACCGGGGATAAACTCACCAGCAATCACGTGGCTTCGGTAAATTATACCGGGCGCACACTTGACAGTGCTATTGTTTTTGACTCAAATACAGATCCTGCATTCGGCCATGTACAGCCTTATGATGTAAATCTTGGCCAACTGGGTGGAGTGATCATCGGTTGGACCGATGCGCTGATGCAATTGAAAAAAGGCACCAAAGCAGTTATTTTTATTCCCTCATCACTGGGTTATGGACCTAGCGGTAACGGGGAAAAGATAAAGCCAAACCAAAACCTGGTTTTTGATATTGAGATCAAGGATGCAGGAACCGAAGAGGAATTTACTGCCAGGCAAAAAGTGATGCAGGAAGAAATGATGAAGCAGATGCAGGAAGCCCAGCAACAAAATAGCAATAAAACCGAACCGGCTAAAAAATAGTACGTTCAATACAAATTATACCATGCGCCCTGGAAATTTTCAGGGCGCATTTTTATATGCATTGAACAGTCTCACGGCCTCCACCGCTTCCTTAACATCATGCACCCTGAGAATAGATGCCCCGTTCATCAATGCCATGGTATTTAAAACCGTGGTGCCGTTCAAAGCTTCTGCAGCGGTAATGCCCAGGGTTTTGGTGATGGTGCCTTTGCGGGATAAGCCTGCCAGTATTGGCCTGTTGGTTATTGAAAATACATGAAGAGACCTCAACAGCTGAAAATTATGTGCTGTGGTCTTGCCAAAACCAAAACCGGGATCAATGATAACATCTTTGATACCCGCCTTTGAACAGTCATTCGTTTTTTGAATAAAAAAATCCAGCACATCAGTAACCACGTTTTTATAAACAGGATCTTTTTGCATGGTTGCGGGTATGCCCTGCATGTGCATACAGATGTAGGGAACCTGCAGTTGAGCCACAGTACTGATCATTTCCTCATCCAGGTTTCCGCCGCCAATATCATTCACCATGCCGGCTCCTGCTGCAACGGCCAGCCTGGCCACGTTACTGTAATAAGTGTCAACAGATAAGATCATTTCGGGAAATGTCTTATGGATACTTTCAATAACCGGTATTACCCGGTCTGTTTCTTCCTGTGCCGATACTGGTTCACTGCCGGGCCTGGTACTTTGTCCGCCGATGTCCAGTATTGTTGCGCCATCACGGATCATATTACCCGCCATGTTTACAATGGCTTCCTGCTTCAAATGCAGGTGCCCTTCATAAAATGAATCGGAAGTGGCATTTATAATGCCCATCACAACGGGTTGTGAGAGGTTGACCAGTTTCCCCCTGCAGTTTATGGTGTTCATCAATTCTTTTTCAATTATTTTTGGGTTAAAATCATTCTAAGTTACAAAGGCAAATTGAGAAATGAATACAAACCAACAATACGACCGTGCAGTAGAAGGCTGTAGAACCGTTTTTTTACATAAAACAAAAGACTATGGCACTTCCTGGCGGGTGTACCGTACCATTTCTGTGGCCGACCAGATCTATATCAAAGCGAGGCGCATCCGCAACATACAGGAAACGGGTGTACAAAAGATCGGGGATGATATCATCAGCGAATTCAAAGGCATCCTCAACTACGGCATCATCGGCCTGATACAGCTTGATATCAAAAATGATGAACCGGAGGACCTGGCTTATGAGACCGTGGAGCAGCTTTACAATGAAAAAATTGATATCGCCAAAAAACTGATGGAAGACAAGAACCATGATTACGGCGAAGCCTGGCGTGAAATGAGCCAGGAAAGTTTTGTGGACCTGATACTGGCAAAAATTCTACGCATCAAACAAATCCTTGCAAACAGCGGTAAAACGGTAGTGAGCGAAGGCATTGATGCCAATTTTTACGACATCATCAATTATGCGGCATTTGGTTTGATATTGATCGATGAGGAAAAGCACAGGAGTTAAGAAACGGGAGTCGTGAGTCGAGAGTCATGAGGCGTGAGTCAAGAGTCGGGAGTTGTGATGATTGAATAACCTGGCTCCCTGACGGATTTTTTATGAATGTTATTTAAAGTAAAGGGATATGAAACAGGTAGTAAACATTTCAAGAATTTTAGTAGGTATTTTATTTATTTTTTCCGGCCTGGTAAAAGCAATAGACCCATTGGGGCTTGCTTTTAAAATGCAGGAGTTCTTTGATGTGTGGGCCGCCGAAGGCATTATGCAGGGACTGATGCACTGGTTGAATGAACAGGCACTGATGTTCTCCATTTTAATGATCACCCTGGAAGTGGTACTGGGAATAGCCTTACTGCTGGGATGGAGAACAAAAACTGTTTCATGGCTGCTGCTTTTGATGATGTTGTTCTTTACTTTTCTTACGAGCTATGTGTTGTTCAGCGGCAAGATAAAAGCCTGCGGCTGTTTTGGCGACTGTGTGCCGCTTACCCCCATTCAAACATTTACAAAGGATATTGTATTGCTGGTGCTGGTGTTGATCATTTTGTCTGGCAGAAAATACATCAAACCGCTGTTCCGGGGAAATGTAAACGGAAGCATTTTTTTAATAGCCCTGTTTGGGGTGCTGGCATTGCAATGGTATGTTTTGAAACACCTGCCCGTTAAAGACTGCCTGCCATTCAAAGCCGGCAACAATATACTGGAACTTCGTAAAATGCCGGCTGATGCCATACCAGATAAATACGATTATATTTTCGTGTATAAAAAAGCGGGTGAACTAAAAGAATTTAAAGTAGATGCGTTGCCCGACAGCACCTGGGAATTTGCAGAAAGGAAACAGGTACTGGTACAAAAGGGAAAAAATAATGTTCCGCTGATCAATGATTTTGTATTAAAAACAGCATCCGGCAACGACACGACAGATGCAATACTGAATACACCCGGCACCTATTATTTGTTGTTCATAAAAGAGGTTAACCTGCTTGACATTGGGGGAGAAGATCAGCGTGTAGCCGCGTTGCTGGCTGCAGGTGGAAAACCAGTTTATGTCATTTCATCCGAGCGGAAAAATACCGAAGCAAGGTTTAGCGGATTGACCACTTTTGCTGAACCGGTAAGTATTCCTGTTTTGAACTGCGATGCCACTGCTTTAAAAACCGCTGCACGGAATAATATTACTTTATACCGGATGGAAGGGCCCGTTGTTAAAAATAAATGGGGGGGCAACGATATTAAAAATGCATTGAAGGAATAAAAAGTATTTATTTTTTAATACTGAATTTTGTTCAGGTCAGTGCCGTTTTTTCATGTAAACACAGCTTCATTCTGCTGATCAAAACTGCTGTATTGAAATACGTTTTAAAAAAACTCGTTTATGCTTTACTGGTACTGCTGGGTGTAGTGGTACTGGTCTTTGTGATGTTCCAGGGTTTTGGAGATCCTGCACGGATGATCGCCGGGCAAACTGGCGATAAAAAGACCATGGACAATATCCGCAGCGACCTGTACCTGGACCAGCCAAAGTGGAAACAGTTTATTTTATACGTCAATGATGTTTCCCCGCTTTGTGTGCACAGCCGGGCGGATATTGAAAAAAAGCAACTCAGGGGCTTCTTTGCCGGGGGCGATACCCGGTTTGGCATTAAAATACCTTACCTGCGCAAAAGTTATCAAACCAAAAAAGAAGTAGGGGCTGTGTTGACGGAAGCACTGCCCGGAACATTGATCCTCGCCATGGCAGCCATGCTGTTTGCAACCGTGATCGGTATTTTACTGGGGGTAACCGCTGCCGTTAAAAAAGGGACCTGGCTGGATACGACTGCCGTTTTCAGCAGCATTGCCGGCATTTCGGCGCCCTCATTTTTTATGGCCATCATCATTGCGTATTTTTTTGGTGTGGTATTGCATGCCTATACCGGTTTACATTTAACGGGTAGCTGGTTTGAGATCGATGAAGTGACCGGGGAAAAATACCTCAGCCTTAAAAACCTGGTACTGCCTGCAATTACTTTGGGCATCAGGCCACTGGCAATCATCACACAGCTTACCCGCAGTGCCATGATCGACGTGCTCAGCCAGGATTATATCCGTACAGCATATGCAAAAGGGCTGGGTAAAAAGAAGGTGATCTTTACACATGCATTGCGCAATGCGCTCAACCCGGTCATCACCGCCATTACCGGGTGGTTTGCCGAGTTGCTGGCCGGAGCATTTTTTGTGGAATATATCTTTGGATGGAAAGGCATCGGCAAAATAACCGTTGATGCACTGGAAAAACTGGATTACCCGGTAGTCATGGGATCGGTACTGCTGAGCGCCTGCATCTTTATCATCATTAATTTACTGGCCGATATACTTTACCGGAAAATAGATCCAAGGATCGGGTCATGATGAACTTTTTACTTTTCCGTTAAACCCTGGTCGATCCATTTTTTAATAATGGCAATTTCTGTTTCGGGTAATTTGGCATGTTTAAAAGGCATGAACCCTCGGTCGCCGGGATTCAACATGACTCTTTCGAGCATGGCGGTGCCGTATTTTTTGGCACCTTCATAATTCTCAAAACTTGCTTTGTTGCCTCCTTTGGATGGAAGGTGGCAGGGAGTGCATTTGGCCTGTACCAGCGGAACGATATCTGTAGTGTAGCTGGTTACTTTCTCAACCGTTTTTCCGGGGCTTGCTTTTTTTGTACAGGCTGCAAATATGGTAACAGCAACCAGGATTAAAATGAAGGTGATTTTTTTCATCATGTTGGTTTTAGTAATTCTGCAACAATTTAAAAATAATAAACGAAGCTGCAATAAAAATTATATTCCGATCCGTACGATCCATTGCAACCTGCTATTAACATTTCCTTTGTAAACGCTGTTCATCATGCAAGGTCTTATATGCATTATTCACAATTAAATTTTAAAACTATGAAAAAGATCTTTACACTTTTATTTGCAACGGTCATTACGGCTGCAGCATTTGCACAGTACGGTGCAAAAGACCAGCGGGGCGGATCCCGGGATAACGATGTGTACGTTTCCATGGATGATCATCGCTTTGATAAGCATGACCGGGATTTCAGGGGCGCTTATGTGTTCACTGCCAGGGAACGGGATATGCAGATCACCCGGATCAACTTCGAGTATGACCGTAAGATCCAGTCAGTCAGGGACAGGCATTATATGGGCTGGAACCAGAAAAAGCGCCTGATCAGGATACTGCAAAATGAGCGTGACATG